>NZ_CEWDFQ010000109.1:0-8644 GCF_982438285.1 Acetatifactor sp.
CCTTTGCGGCATTATTGTTTTTTATCAAAATCCCGGAAAGCGGAAGCGCAAAGGAGGAAAATATACTTTATCTTGCAAAGGACGGACTGGTGTTTCTGAAGGAAAATCCGCTTCTTATGGCGCTGATTCTTTTCATGTCCGGCGTTAATTTTGTGGCATCTGCCTTTGATGCAGCCTTGCCCGGTTATGTTCTTCCGAATCCCAAAGGAGGCTCCTCTGTTCTTGGGATTGTTACATCCTGCGCCGGTATTGCGATGATCTTAGGCAGTCTGTTAGTATCCGTTCTGCCAAAACCGAAGGATAGAGTAAGGATTATTTACCTGACGATGCTCTTTTCGTTAAGTACTGAAAATTTTTTGCTGGCATTTTCCCGAGAACCTGTATTGTGGTGCATAGGCCAGGTGATTGGGTGGATTCTTGTGCCGATTATGAGCGCCAACATGGATGTGATTCTCAGAACCTCCATTCCCGTGGAGCTGCAGGGACGTGTTTATGCCTGCCGCAATACGTTTCAGTTTTTCACCATTCCCATAGGATTGTTTGTTGGCGGCTTTATGGTAGATAATGTGTGTGAGCCATTTATGCGCATATATGGTGATGTATCTATTTTAAAAGCCTGCTTTGGAACAGGCAAGGGCTCCGGCGCCGCGCTTATGATGTTTATTCTGGGCGTAAGCGGAAGCTTAATTTGTATCATTACAGGCAGGAAGCTGAAAAAGTATCAATATCATGAAAAATAATACGCCATTTGCTATGTAATAAACAGCCCGATGATCCGATAACCAAAATAGGAAATGGAAATGTGTTGAGGAACGGGAGGCAGTGTGAAAAATCACACTGATGTGCTGATTTTTCACACGCGAAATTGTTCGCGTTGGCTATATTGTTTCTGAGCGAAAACAAATAGCCATGATGGCAGACGCAAATTTGACATTTGCAATCTCACTTTTGTGAGATTTTGCCTCTTCGCGACAAGTCGCTCAGAAATGAGGTATGACATGGTGGCGGGAACGATACGAAATGCAGTAAATCAAATGCTGGCAGCAGGCAGCTGGGAAAACAAAAAGAAATCGGGAAACCTTTTGAAAAAGAAGGATGCAGAGCTGACCCCACAGGAGCGGATGATTCAAGACTTTAAGGAACAGCTTGAGGCCAACCGTGAAAGTGAGAAGTATAATCAAATTTACACAAAGCTCATGAGCGGCCAGGACCTTACGAGGGAAGAGCTGGACAGACTGAAGCAGAAGGACCCTCAGGCATACATGGAATATAAGGCTGATAAGATGGAGCAGAAGGCCTATGAGAGAAGGCTTCGGAATTGTAAAACAAAGGAAGAGGCAGAGAGACTTCATGTGAACAAAATGAACGGAAAGCTTTCGGAGCTAAAGTCTGTTGTGAACAATCCTAATATACCAAAGAGCGAAAAGGTGAAAGCGGCAAAGAGGATATTGGGAGACGCCAGACGGATTGTGCAGGTATATCATGACTTTACAAAGAGCGCTGCCTTTGGGCAGCTGCCTACGGAGGAAGAGGTCAGGAGGGCGAAGCACCTGCAGGCAGAAGAGAAGGAGGCTGAAATTTCTTCTGACAACAAGGAACAGCCGGAATATGAGACGGATGATAGTGGAATGGCGCAGGAGCTGACAGAGGATAAAGATGCGGCAAAGGCCGAGAAAAAGATTCTGGAAGAAATGTTAGAGCTGGAAGAGAAGCATTTTGGAGAGAAGAAAAAGGCCGTGCAGATCGACGTGTCGCTGTGAGGAAACATTCCGGCGCTGCATTATCCAGCCAAATGTCCGTGTCACAGGCAGTCTGGCCCGATTGACGAAAAGAAGTGAAGGAGCGCCTATGAATAAAGCTTTTGTCTGACAGGTATCAGATAGAAGCTTTATTTGCGTTGTGTATTCCTAAGCCTTTGGCGGCATTCCATATGGCATCTCGTACAAGATGACGGTGCTGTTTTGCAATATCATGAAAAAAAGAAACTCTACACCCAAAACTGCCGTCAATCAGAATAAAAAATATAAGAAAATATAAAAATATTATACAAAAAGCACAAAGCATTTCTAATTTTCTATATTCCCGTTCCTGATATTCCATAGACCCGATCCTGTTTTTGCATTATGATAAGTGCATCAAAGAAAACAAAGGAGGTAGGAAGCTTTGAAAAGAAAAGTGGCTTTACTTATGGCGGCAGTAATGACAGCCGGGCTGTGTGCATGTTCCAGCGAAGAGCCTGCCCAGGAAACGGGACAGAGCTCATCCCAAGCGCAGACATCACAGGCGGCGCAGACAGATGCGGCGGCTGAAACGGGAACCGGCACAGAAGCGGCAGAAAGCCAGGCTGAAGGGGAATGGAACTTTGAAGGGGTCACTTTAAATCTTGCGCATGCAACCACAGGAGAGGTGGGAGATGCGTTTCTGGCACAATTTGAAGCCTTTGAGGAGCTGACGGGAGCCACCATTGAGGTGGAGATGCTCTCCGCAGATCCGGATGAACAGGTAAGCACCTTAAGCGTGCGTGCGGCTACGGGAAATCTGCCGGATATCTGGCAGAACTCTATCGGAGCCATGATGGAGACCATCGACCCTCAGGCCAACGTATATGACCTCTCCGGACAGGACTGGATCAGGGAGAATGTGACGGATACCTACCTGGAGATCGTGGCAGATGATGAGACGGGAGCCTTGTACGGAGTGCCCTGTACCACATCAAACGTAGCGGGATGCTTTTACAATAAAACGGTGTATGAGGAGCTGGGTCTTAAGATTCCCACCACCTGGGAGGAATTTCTGGCAAACTGTGAAATCATAAGCTCCCAGACAGACAAAGTGCCGGTGGCTACACCCTACAGCGACGGAGCCGGCGCCCAGATTCTTTTCCTGGCCCAGTACTACTATGTAAATCAGGAGGACCCTGAATTTGCAGACAAATATACAAATAGAGAAATCGAGCTTCATGAGTCTCCGGCGTATATGAGGGGACTGGAAAAAATGAACGATCTTTATGCCAACGGCTATCAGAGTGAGGACCCTCTGGCGCTGAGCTTTGAGGACTCTGCCATTCAGGTGGCACAGGGCGATGCGGTGATGACCTTCTCCCGTACCAACATCATGGCTACGGCGGCAGGCGTTGTGCCGGATTCCCTGGATGAATTCGGATTCTTCCCGCTTCCGGACGAAAGCTCCGATGTGCTGGGAGTGGCTACCTGGATGCCTCCTGCATGGTGCATGAATGCCAATATTGATCCAGAAAAGGAAGCATGCGCGCTTGCATTTATGGAGTTTATGACCACCAGTGATGCCATAGACGCTTACTGCACCAAGACGGTGCCCACGGGAGCCTTTATGTTAAACGGCATCGAGCTTCCCGATAACATTACCAGTGCGGTGAGAGAAGCACAGGAATGGGTGGAAAGGGCGTCCACTCCGGTTATGGAATATAAGTGCTCCATAAAGGGAGCAAACCTGGTAACCATACTGCAAATGGTTGGAACCGGTGAGTATACGCCGGATGAGGCAATCACGGAAATTGAGATGGACAATGCCATTGACGCACAGCAGAAGGGCATTGCAGGCTGGTAAAGCTTCTGTATGGATAAGGACGGCTGGATGCGGACCCCGGGGCATTGCCCGAGGGCGGCGCGTCCAGCCGTTTTCTGAGTGCGCACACGCGCATATTGAAACGAGGTAAGCGAAAATGAAGAAACTGAATCATAAAACCTACCCCCTGTGGCTGGCTATGCCGGGGCTTTTAGTATACTTTCTGATCTTTGTGGTTCCCACCTTTGCATCCTTTTATTTTTCCATGACCACATGGGATTTAAAGACCGCAACCTTTACGGGACTGCAGAATTTTATTACCTTTTTTACCATGAGCAGCACCAATGCGGCGTTGAAAAATACGGCCATCTTCGCTTTTTCCACCTGTGTGGTAAAGCTTATTCTGGGTCTGCTTCTGGCAAAATATGTATGCAGCGGAATCCGCAGCGGCAACTACTTAAAAATTGTGGTGTTTTTCCCTACCCTGCTGGGAAATGTAGTGGTGGCGGTGGCCTTTGAATCCATTATGGACGCCAATGGAATTTTAAATCAATTTCTCTCCATCTTCGGAATAGACGCCATCCGGTGGCTGACGGACAAACACTATGCTTTGTTTGCCTGCTTTCTTGTAGATGTGTGGAAGGGCGTAGGCCAGGTGGCCATTATTTTTGTGGCGGGCATCAGCGCCATTTCCAGCACCTACTTTGAGGCGGCGGCCATTGACGGGGCTACATCCTGGCAGACCTTCCGCAAGATCACCCTTCCGCTTCTGGTGCCCACCATCAATACCATAGTGACGCTTTGTCTCATCGGCGGGCTGCGAAGCTACGACCTGATCTATGCCCTCACCGGAGGCGGTCCCGGATATTCCACAGAGGTGATCGGAACCATTGTCTATAAGCTGTTTTCCAGAGGCAGCTATGGACTGGCTACGGCGGGTAATGTGATCCTGTTCGTGGTGGTGTCTGTCATTGTATTCCCGTTAAACTCCATCATTGCAAAAAGGGAGGAGCAGATAGCATGATCAGAAAAAGAACCCTGTTTAGCAAAATCATTGAAATTCTGCTGGTAGCCCTTACCGCAGGCACACACTGGGTAGTTTTCTATTTTGTAATCATCAATTCCTTTAAGACCAGGGCGGAGTCCGCAAGGCTTGATCTGTCCCTGCCAACGGAGTGGAATGTCATAGAAAATTATACCTATATTTTTCAGTATCAAAATAGTGCGCTGCTCAAGGCCTTTAAGAACAGCATTGTCCTTACGGTGCTTTCCATAACCTTTTTGGTCTTTGCCTCAGCGGCCACGGCTTACATTCTTCAGCGGAGGAAGGGGCTTATCGGAAAGATATCTGACAAGCTGATTATTGCGGGATTAATCGTTCCGGCGGCCATTATCCCCACCTATTGGGTGCTGAATCTGCTCCATGTAGACAACACATTGTTTGGACTGTGTCTGGTGGAGGTAGCCTCCCTGTTTCCCTTTGCTACAATGCTGTATAAGGGCTATATCAGCTCTCTGCCCCCTGAGATAGACGAGGCGGCAGTAATTGACGGCTGCAGCGCACTGGATTTGTTCGGCCGCATTATTTTTCCGCTGTTGAAGCCCATTACCGCCACCGTGGTGATACTGCGCTCCATTATTGTATATAATGATTTTCAAAATCCCCAGTATTTTATGTCCGGGTCCAGCACACAGACGGTGCAGTCCTTTGTCTATTCCCTGAAGTCCACCTGGACTACGGATTATGGGTATCTGTTTGCAGCGGCCCTTGTGGTATCGCTTCCTCTGATTCTTCTGTATATCTTTTTGAATCAGAAGATTCTGGAAGGCATGACAATGGGTTCTGTAAAGGGATAAGAGAATGGATGACTGTTTGCTTCTGATATCCTATAATAGAAATAAAATAGGAAAGGAAGGAGGCTGCCTATGAAAACTCATAGCTTTATGCGCAGGCTGTTGTTTTCTTATCTTGTGATTGCCCTGATTCCCCTGCTTGTTTTAATGGTGATTCTGCTTAGTCTCAATGTGAAGGCTGTGGAACAGGATGTACAGCAGAATCTGGACTCAGTGGCGGAGCTGACCAGCACCCAGCTTGAGGCAGTCTATAATACCATGTCTTTTATCTCGCTGGATATTGTGGCGGATGAGGAATTTATGAGCGCGGCCAACAGGCTCAATTACGGAACCAATTCCCTGTATGAGGAGTCCACCTATTATGCGGCGGCCAGCAACGAAATCTGCTCTTATTCCTATACCAGTGCGTCCTACCACACGGTTTTCTTTAACTGGAACGGTCATTTTATGACCAGCTATGATTACAATCAGGGGTACACCTACCAGTACAGGCTTCCGGAGGACTTTTTGGAGGGGCTTGAATGGCTTGACACAACCCTTAATAACTATGGCAGGGCAATCCTGCTTCCGGTGTCTGCCTCTGTACTGCCTAATGTGGAGGAAGAGGCTCTTACGCTGGTTCGTGCGGTGAGAAATCCAGGGGATGTCATCGGATTTTTGGCAGTTCAGATGGCAAAGGAGGATTTTGAGCAGATTTTTGACCTGGGAGGTCTCAATGGTATGGAAATTCTGGTAGTATATGGAGATTCCGTGCTCTATCAAAGCGAAGGCTTCCCGGTGGAGCTTTCCGGACAGATTCAGGTGGAGGAGCTTTTGCAGGAGATGGAGGGAGAATATCTGGCAGCGGCCAGAACCAAAGAGGAAAGCGGACTGACTACCATTATGGCGGCTGAGATGGACAGAGTATATGAACGCACAGTGGACACGCTGGAGGTTTATGTGCTGGAGGCGCTGGTTATCATCACCCTGACCATAGGCGTGATCGCCGTTATGGCCAGACGCATGTCCAGGCCCCTTGTGGCCCTGTCAAAGGAGATGCAGGGAATGACCCTGAAAAACCTAAGCAGCGTCACAAATGATAAAATATTTGGAAGGTACAGTGAGACAAAAATCCTGCATCAGGAGTTTGTGGACATGAAACAAAGGCTTGATGTTATGATCAACAATGAGGTAATGTTAAAAACCTTACAGACCAGGGAGCGGCTTCACTACCTTCAATCCCAGATTAATCCCCATTTTCTGTATAATACCTTAAATATTATCGGTATCATGGGAGCGGAAAACGGGGATGACCGCATATATGATTCCTGTCTGAAGCTGTCTGAGCTGATGCGGTATGCCATCTCGGACAAAAATACCAATACGGTGAGCTTTTCGGAGGAATTTAACCATATCCGCATGTATCTGGAGCTGATGAAGCTCCGATTTGAAAACCGCCTCACCTATGACATACAGTGTGGGGAAAATCTGGAAAAGAAACAGGTGCTCCGCCTGATTCTGCAGCCCTTTGTGGAAAATGTATTTGAGCATGCCCTGGACGCAAGGCATTCCACTGTAAATATCTCCGTAAGAGGAATGGAGACAAAAGAAGGCTGGGAGATTGTCATTGAGGATAACGGAGCCGGAATGGCTGATAAGGAGCTTCAAAGGATGAATGAGGATATCAGCCGGTATTTTCAAAATCTGGATTTGTCCAGAAAATACATGGAGCAGCAGGATGGCATCGGGGTGAAAAACACTCTGATCAGGCTGTATTTGTATTATGACGGGGCCTTTTATTACTCTCTGGAAAACAGACAGGAAGGAGGCTTTCGGGTAATACTGGGAAACAAAGGAAATTCATTGGATTAATATGCCCTGAGGTGGGTAAGGAGCGTAAATATGGCAAGCAGCAATATAAGGGTGGTAATTGCAGAGGACGAACCACCCATCGGGCGTTTTCTGCGAAAGCTGGTGGAACAGACCCCGGGCTTTGAGGTGGAGGCCGTGTGTTTAAACGGTGAGACGGCCCTGGAGGCAGTGAAAGAATTTGAGGCGGATTTGATTATTTCAGATATCCGTATGTCCGGCTTAAGCGGTCTTGAGCTCATTGGAGCAATTAAGAAAGAAGCAGGAGAGATTCACTCTATTATTGTCACAGGCTATAAAATGTTCGAATATGCAAGAGAGGCCATTTCTTTGAGAATTGACGCCTTTATTACAAAGCCTATCAATCCAAAAGAGCTGCGCCAGGCGCTGCAGATGATTGAGGAAAAGCACAGGTCGGCTAAGACAAGCAGCCTGAGACTGGATTTGGAGACTATTGTCCGGGCGGGAAAGGAGGAGGAATTTAAAAAGCAGATTCCCTTTCCTCAAATCAGGCTTTTGATTATCTACTACAGCGGGGACTCCAAGGATATTGTGGAGGTGCTCAAAAAGCTGCAAAAGGAGCTTTTGTATGTACGGTATAAGGAAGCGGTGGTGGTTTTCGGAGACGGAGAGAAGCCTCCAAACGGCTGGCAGGAGGCTGTGACAAAAATCCTCTGTATGAGAAACCGGAAAAAGACCTGTATTCTCGTGGAGGTGGAAAAAGAAGCCTCGGGGGGAGATTTTGTGGCCCGCCTGCGGCAATTTTACCGGAACACGGTGCGGAAGCTGGCAATACCGGGGAAATCAGAGCATCTGGTATTTCCCTCCTTTTGCGAGGCCGGAGAAAATTACGAGGGAGACGAGGGGCTGCTTCGTCAGACGGAAATTGCCGTGATGGCCAAGGACTACGAAAGCATTCAGGAAAGTCTGTCAGGCCTGTTTGATAACTGGAAGGAGAAAAAGGCGTCTGTCTTTCATATGCGCAGCCGGATTCACGCCGTGTCCTCACTGATGGAGAGGGCGGGAATTCTTACCTGGGATAAGGTGACATTAAACGACCAGCTGGATGAAATGCTGGTGTGCATGGACAGCTACGACGAAATCCGGGAGGCCGTGCTGAAATGCTGGATGAGCAGTCTTTCCACAAGGGAAAATTCCTCCAGCAGAAGGGACTACCGGACATTTGAGCAGATCAGGGTATTTATCGAGCAGAATCTGAGCCAGAATTATTCTCTGCAGGAAATCAGCAGCATTTTTAAGGCCAGCCAGCCCTATATCAGAAAGGTATTCCGCCAGTACACCGGAAAATCCTACAATGAATATGTGGTGGAGAAAAAAATCCGGTATGCGGTGGAGCTTATGGAGACCAATCCTGACATTTATATAAAGGATATTGCGG
>NZ_CEWDFQ010000110.1:0-8554 GCF_982438285.1 Acetatifactor sp.
GGGTTTTGGGGCGGCTTGTGTGGGAAACGGGGCTGGGGGAGGAGCTGAGTGCTTTCACAAAGCTTTCCTGGCCCTTTGGAAGCAAAGAAGAACAGGAACAACTGGAGCAGATTTATGCGAAAGAGGACAGCTATCCGCCGGAGCTTTTAGAAGCCCTGGGAAAAAATCCGGAGCTGCTTTCCTTTGTGGAGGGATATCTTTCCTCCGACGGCAGTGTGACGGGAGGACTGACAGAGGAAGAGCTGTCCCAGGATTTCCCGCTGCTTTTGCAGTATGACGCCCGCTGGGGATATGCGCCCTATGGGGACAATAATATTGCACTGTCGGGCTGTGCGCCCACTTGTCTTTCTATGGTGGTTACAGCCCTTCGAAAAAATGGGGACGCGCCTCCCAATGTAGTGGCTGATTATGCTATGGAAAGGGGCTATTATCAGGACGGTGTGGGCACCATGTGGAGCCTGATGACGGAAGGAGCGCCGGATTTTGGCGTCCGGGGAGAGGAGATCGGGCTGGGTAAAAACCTGATTTTTGCAAGATTAGAGGAAGGTTCACCCATTATCTGCAGTATGCGCCCCGGGGATTTCACTACAACAGGACATTTTATTGTGCTGGTGGGGATACAGGATGGAAAGATTGTGGTAAATGACCCCTACAGCAGGGAGCGCAGTGAAAAGCTGTGGGATTATGAAACTCTGGAGTATCAGATCAAAAATCTGTGGGCATTCAGTCTTTTGTGACAGACATGCCCATGTTCTTAGCTCCTCATGTGATTAAGCTTCGATAAGTCTGGCCTTTTTCAGGGCAAGATAAATTGCCGGAATCAGAATCAGCTGTAATATGATGCCCGGAAGGGTGCCGATAAAATAGGAGGATGCCCACAGGCCGAAGGAATAATTTCCGGCGGAGAAAAAGAGAGCCCTGGCTGCACCGGCGATGACGCGGCCCACAAGCATGGCGGCGATGAGACTGAGGTAAAGGTTCAGGGTGAGGCTTTTTGTATGGATAAGCTTCATGAGCAGCCCGGAGAGGAAGCCGTAGACCGCCAGCTCCAAAATCATGGAGGGGAGGATGGCCATGCCGGGCATTCCTGTGAGCACGCTTGACAGTACAGGCCCTAAAATGCCGCATAAAAGCCCGAAGGGCCAGCCGCACACCAAACCGCATAAAAGAACGGGAAGGTGCATGGGGGACAGCAGGGTGCCGGCGTTTGGAATCGCATGCAGCGCTGTGGGAAGTACAATGCAGAGCGCAATGCACATGGCTGTGATCACTGATTTTCTTGCAAGGGTCAGCTTGTTCATATAATTTCTCCATTCTGCGCCGCTCTTTGTCAAAAGGAATGCTGTGTCCGGCGGCGCTTAGACACAAAAAAAGCCACGAAAACCAAGCTCTTTTTCGAAAGAGCACAAGCCTTCGTGGCGTTTTTCATTCCTGTTTATTCTATCTTTTATCATACACGGTCAGAAGAATTTGTCAATATTTTGTTGAAAAGAACCATGGTTTAGTGCTATAAATGGAAAAGAAGGATGAAAGAAAAGGATGAAAAGGTGTTGAAGCAGGTGTGTATGAAAATTATGATTGTGGATGGACAGGGCGGCGGCGTGGGCCGGTGTCTGGTGGAGGCTCTGGAAGCGAAGCTGCCAAAGGCCAGGCTGTTGGCGGTGGGCACCAATGCGGCCGCTACGGCTAATATGATGAAGGGTGGAAATGTGGAAGGCGCCACAGGGGAAAACGCAGTAGTGGTAAACAGCAGGAAGGCAGATGTGATCGTGGGTCCGATGGGAATCGTGATGGCGGACGCTATGCTGGGAGAGATTACCCCCAAGATGGCCCAGGCCATAGCCGAAAGCAGCGCAAGACTGTACCTCATTCCCATGCAGAAATGTCATGCTAAAATTGTGGGTCATGAAAGCCGCAGACTGTCGGAATATATTGAGGAGGCTGTGAAGCTGATTGCAGCAGAGAAAGAGGAGAACCCAGGGAGGCAGCCATGGGGACGATAAGTGCGCAGGAAAACATAGAGCAGGAAAATATAAAACAGAATCTGAAACGAATTTTGGACGTGATAAATGCCCGTTCCCAGGAAGTGTATGTGGCTGCCATAGACGGCCGCTGCGCGTCGGGAAAGACCACGCTTGCCAAAGCCCTGGCAAAGGAGACAGGGGCTGGAGTGATTCACATGGATGATTTTTTTCTGCCAGAAGAGCTTCGGACCAAGGAACGGCTTTCCAGCCCCGGCGGGAATGTGCACTATGAAAGGTTCCGGGAGGAGGTGCTGGAAAACCTAAAGGGAAAAAGGGACTTTTCCTACAGAGCCTTTGACTGTAAAACAATGACCCTTGGAGAAAACCGCACAGTGACGGGAGGAGGGCTTTATATTGTGGAGGGAGCCTACAGCTGCCATCCCAAGCTGGGAGACTATATGAATCTTCGGATTTTTTCCAATGTCAGCAGGGAGGTTCAGCGAAGCCGTATACTGCAAAGGGGAGGAGAGGCGGCTCTGGAAAGCTTTACCAGACGGTGGATTCCCATGGAGGAGGCTTATTTTGAGGCATTTTCCATTCCTCAGAGGGCCGACCTTTTGATTGACAGTACGCCTCTTACTTGCTATCATAATGTTTGTTATCACGATAATAGGCATTATGATAAATACAGAAATTAAAGGTGGTTTCAATATGCTGGAACGGTTTTATCCGGACAACGAGGCGGACTCAGCCTATGTGATCGACTATGAGCGGCTGTATGAAAAGGGCTGCCGGGGCCTTATTTTTGATATAGACAATACGCTGGTGCCCCACGGCGCACCGGCGGATCAAAGGGCTGTGGAGCTGTTTGCAAGATTGAGGGGCCTGGGGCTGAAAACCCTTCTGCTTTCCAACAACAAGGAGCCCAGGGTCAAAAGCTTCAGTGCCCAGGTGGGTGCGGACTATATTTTTAAGGCGGGAAAGCCTGGAAAAGAGGGGTATCTGCGGGCCATGGAACGGATGGGCACCAATCCCGGACAGACCGTTTTTGTAGGGGATCAGCTTTTTACCGATGTGTGGGGGGCAAAGAGGGCTGGAATCGAGACTTATCTGGTAAAGCCCATTCACCCCAAGGAGGAAATTCAGATTATCCTAAAGCGCAGACTGGAAAAAATTGTGCTTTATTTTTACCATAGAAAAAAGGAGGAGCGTACGTCATGACGAAGATCAACGGCTTTACCAGAACCTGCGGGCTTTTGGGAAACCCTGTGGAGCATACCTTGTCTCCGGTGATTCATAACTTTCTGGCCTGTAAGACAGGGGAAAATCTGGTGTATGTGCCCTTCCTTGTGCCTTCGGGAATGGCGGGAGATGCAGTGCGGGGAGCATACGCCTTAAATCTTAAGGGATTGAATGTGACGGTTCCCTATAAGACCCAGGTAATTCCTTTTCTAAAGGAGCTGGACGGCCTTGCAAAGCAGATTGGAGCTGTGAACACGCTGGTGCGGTGCGAAGGAGGCTTCAAAGGATATAACACGGACATGCCGGGACTCTACAGAGCTATGTGCCGGGACGGCGTAAAAATAGAAGGGGAAAAGGTGCTTATCCTGGGGGCGGGAGGCGTTGCCAGGGCTGTGGCCATGCTGTTGGCCGAAAAGGGCGCCGGGCGTATTGTCATATTGAACAGAACCAAGGAGCATGGAGAGGAAATCGCCCGTACCGTTAACGGATTTATGGGAAAGGACAAGGTTTTTGCCATGGGTCTTTCTGACTATAGAAGCCTTCCGGGGGACGAGAGGTATCTGTGCATACAGGCCACCAATGTGGGAATGTACCCGAAGAACGGGCAGGCAGTCATTGAGGCAGAGGACTTTTACCAGAGAGTGCATACGGGGTATGACCTGATTTTCAATCCTGCTGTCACAAGGTTTATGGAATTGACAAAGGCTGCGGGAGGAAAGGCGTACAATGGTTCCCGGATGCTGCTTTACCAGGGAATCATCGCTTATGAGCTCTGGACCGGAATACAGATCGGAGAAGAGCTGGCAGATGGGGCCTTTGAGAAAATGATGGAGGCAATGAACCAATGAACCGGGGGAAAAACGTAATTCTGATCGGCTTTATGGGCTGCGGGAAAACCACGGTGGGCCTGAAGCTGTCCTACAGGCTCCGCATGCCGGTGGAGGATACGGATAAGCTGATAGAGAGAAAAGAAGGAAGAAGCATCAGCGAGATTTTTGAGAAGGAAGGGGAGGCGGCCTTTCGCAGGATGGAGACGGCTCTTTTAGAGGAGCTTAGGGAACGAAGCGGCGCCAGGATTCTCTCCACAGGGGGAGGGATGCCTGTCAATCCGGCAAACAGAAGTCTTTTGCGCCAGTGCGGAACGGTGGTTTATTTAAAAATCAGCCCCCAGTTAGTCTATGAAAGACTCAAGGGAGACAAAACCAGACCGCTGCTTCAGGGGGAGGACCCCCTTTCAAGGATCAGGGCCTTGATGGAGGAACGAAGGGCATCCTACGAGGCATGCGCTCATATTACGATTCCGGTGGACGGACGGGAAATAGAGGAAATTCTGGACCAGATTCAGCAGAAGCTGAAGGATTTTGAGAAAGAAGGGATGAAAAGAATGAAGCTGTTGGTGATAAACGGCCCCAATTTGAACTTTTTGGGAATCCGGGAGAAAAATGTATATGGAACCCAGGACTACCAGTATCTGCTAAAGCTTCTGCAGGATAAGGGAGAAAAGACAGGAAGCGAGATTACAGTGTTTCAGAGCAATCATGAGGGGGCTATTATTGACAGGATACAGGAGGCATATTTTGATGGAACGGAAGGAATCGTGATCAATCCGGGAGCTTATACCCATTACAGCTATGCCATCCGCGACGCTTTGGCAAGCGTGTCTATTCCGAAGGTGGAGGTACATATTTCGGATATCACAAAGAGAGAGGAATTCAGAAAAACCTCCGTCACGGCGCCGGTCTGCCAGAAGCAGATTTACGGACAGGGACTGGAGGGATACCTTACGGCCATTGACTTTCTTCTGCATTTTAACGAAGAGGGCTGATTCTTCCGGCAGCTGCCGCTGTAGAAAAGCGGCAGCTGCCGGAAATTTTTTATAAAGGGGAAACTTTTTCTTTTACAGAAATGTCTAATCATCAGAGAACAAAAGAAGGAGGTGTGCCAGCAGTATGCTTTTTCCGGAAAAAGGCAGAAAAGAACAGAAGGTGGAGGAAATTCTGCTCCATAATTATAACAGCTATTTCCGGCTGGCTTACAGCTATGTGCGCAATGAGGCGGACGCCGGAGATATTGTACAGGATGGCGCTTATAAAGCAATACTTCACAGCGGCTCCTTGAGAAATGTGGAATATGCGTCAACCTGGGTGTACCGGATCATGCTCAATGAGATATTCCGGTTTTTGAAGAAGGAAAAACAGCTGTCTTATGAGGAACAGACCAGAGAAGAAGGAAGAGAGGATGTTTATAGTGACTTTGATCTGTACAAAGCCCTGAACGGCCTTCCAGGAGAGGATAAAGCCGTGATCCAGCTGAAGTATTTCGAGGACATGAAGCTGAGTGAAATTGCAGAGGTATTGGGCGAGAATGTGAATACCGTAAAAAGCCGTTTGTATAGAGGGCTGAAAAAGCTGAGGCTGGAGCTGTCGGACAACTGACAAAAAAGAGAGGAGGCGCGGCGTATGGAAAGAAATAAGAGCGACTATGAGAAGATAGAAGAAATGAAAAATGAGTATCAGGAGCACAGTATGACGACGCAGCAGGTAGCGTCCTTAAAGAAACGGATAGAGGAAGCAAAGCGCAAAAAGAGAAGAGACAAAAGGGTTCGTATGGCAAGGGCCGGGGCAGCTGCGGCGGCAGCTCTGGCGCTGTTTATTGTGCTGCCAAACACCTCCCAAAGCGTTGCCCACGCCATGAGCACAATTCCCATTGTAGGAAGACTGGTGGAGGTTGTAACCTTCCGAGACTATCAGTATGAGGATGATAGAAATGAAGCGGATATTACCGTCCCTGAGCTGGTGGCGGATGCGGAGAGCCTGCCGGAGGAAAGTGCAAAACAGGAGACGCTCAAAAAGACAACGGAGGAGATCAATGGGGAAATCAGAGAGCTGACAGACCGTTATGTTGCGGAGTTTGAGGCCGGTCTGAAAGAGGAGCAGGGCTATCAGAATGTGATGGTAACCTCTGAGGTAGTAAGCACCAGTGAGGATTATTTTACCTTGAAGCTGATCTGCTACCAGGGAGCGGGAAGCGGAATGGAGTGGAATTATTTTTATACCATTGATCTGAACACGGGAGAACGCCTGCAGCTTGCGGATCTTTTTACGGAGGGAGCGGATTATATTACGCCCATCAGTGAAAATATCAAGACGCAGATGAGAGAGCAGATGGCGGCGGACGAATCGGTGATGTACTGGGTAGATGAAGAAGATGTGCCGGAAGGGGTGGAGGACTTCAGCTTCCATGCCATTACGCAGGAGACCTCCTTTTACCTGAATGAGAACGGCAATATTGTGATCTGCTTTAACGAAGGGGATGTGGCGCCCATGTATATGGGAACAGTGGAGTTTGTCATTCCCAATGAAGCGGTGGCCTCAATCCGAAGATAAGAATTGAACAAATTTTTCAAAAACAGTTGAAAAATGCGCGTCCATATATTAAACTAGTAGAGAATTATAACGTGAAAATTTAGGAGGACTGTAAACTATGATTTCTGCAGGTGATTTCAGAAACGGTATTACGATTGAATTAGATAATAATGTGTATCAGATTATTGAATTTCAGCACGTAAAACCCGGAAAGGGCGCAGCATTTGTGAGAACGAAGCTGAAGAACATAAAGAGCGGCGGTGTGGTTGAGAAAACCTTCAGACCCACTGAAAAATGCCCTCAGGCACGGATTGACAGAAAGGATATGCAGTATCTGTATGAGGACGGTGATCTGTACTATTTCATGGATACGGAGACCTATGATCAGATTGCGTTAAACAGTGAGACCGTAGGAGATGCGCTGAAGTTTGTAAAAGAAAACGAGATGTGCAAGGTATGTTCCCACAATGGGAGCGTTTTCTCCGTGGAGCCCCCTTTGTTTGTGGAGCTTGAGATTACCGAAACGGAGCCTGGCTTTAAGGGAGATACCGCTACAGGCGCTTCCAAGCCGGCAACGGTGGAAACCGGAGCGACGGTTTCCGTGCCTCTTTTTGTGGAGCAGGGGGACAAGATTAAGATTGACACCAGAACAGGAGAATACCTGTCCCGCGTATAATCTGCCGCATTGGATTTTTCTGTCATTGGCTTGTGAGACAACAGGCAGGCGCTGCCAAGCCTTCCTGTTGTCTTTTTTAACATAGGGATACCTCCAAAGAGGAGTATCCATTGTTTGTGAATAAGGGGAAAATTTCTCCATATTGTTCGGACATCTGTCATATGAGGGCGGCAAAGCCTCTGCTATGGAGAAATTACGGAGGAGCATATGGAAATCAAAGAATTTGCACAGTATGTGCAGCGGCAGGTCGAGGAAATTCTGGGCGCGGAATATAAGGTTAAAATTCAGGAAGTACGCAAAAACAATGACGTGATCATGCAGGGAATGACCATTTTATCGGAACAGAACAATATATGTCCCACCATCTATCTGGAGGAGCTTTGGGAGGCGTATAACAATGGGATTTCTCTTTCTGAAATCATAGAGAATGTTGTACGCATTTATAAACAGGATATGCGTGGGAAAAATCTGAACATGGCGTTTTTTAAAAGCTTTGAGCGGGTGCGGGACAGAATCTGTTACCGCCTGATTTCGGCAGAAAAAAACAGGAAGCTGTTGGAGGATATTCCTTATATTCCCCATTTGGATATGGCGGTGAGCTTTTATTACGCCTATCAGGGGGATGATTTGGGCATGGGAACCATTCTGGTGCATAATTCTCATATGGAAATGTGGCAGACCACTGTGGAGGAGCTTTTTTTGCTGGCCCAGGAAAATACCCCCAGACTGTTTCCATGGGTGAGCAGCTCTATAGATGAAATTATGCAGGAGTGCGGTGAAAAACAGGATCAGGAGGAAGCTGCCCGCAGGTCCCTTTATGAGAAAATGCCCTTCCGGGTGCTTACAAATAGACAGCGGGCATTTGGCGCCGCCTGTATGCTTTATCCCGGGGTTTTGGAGGAGCTGGCAGAGAAAGAGCAGGCTGATTTTTTCATTCTGCCAAGCTCGGTGCATGAGGTGATACTGCTGGCAGACAAAGGCGGGGACTGGGGCCGGAGGCTGAAAGAAATGGTAGAGGAGATCAACGGATCTCAAACGGAGCCTGAAGAAATTTTGTCTGACAGCCTCTATTACTATGACCGCACCGAAAAGAGCATAAAAGTCATTTCCTAAGACAGATCATTTTTTACAGAAAACTGCTGCGGATGTACCGGAAGTAAGCCGGGTTCATTCTTACTCCGGCATCGTCCGCAGTAAAACCTTTACCAGCGTCCATTCTCCGTGGACGCTTTCTATTTGCAGTCCGTAGGCGTTGCCATATACATTCTTGATGCGTTTGTTGATGTTGTAGAGTCCCACGCCGGTGT
>NZ_CEWDFQ010000111.1:0-8539 GCF_982438285.1 Acetatifactor sp.
AGCATTTCTCCTGCAGCTTGAAATTTCCGATCACCCGGTAAAAGGGAGTCTTTACAAAGGAACGGATTTCCCGCTCGCGGTTGACGATCATGCCAAGGACACAGGTCATAACACGGCCCACGGAAATAACCGCCTTATCCCGTTTCAGGTAGTCCCGCAGAGTCCTCCCGTATTTCAACGTCAGGGCCCTGGAAAAATTAATTCCCATCAGATAGTCCTCTTTGGCACGCAAATAAGCCGCGTGGCTTAAGTTGTCATATTCCTTCAGGTCCTTAGCCTCGCGGATTCCTCTTAAAATTTCTTCTTCTGTCTGGGAATCAATCCAGACCCTTTTTCGTTCCTTGCCCTGTACTTGAGCCATCTGCTCCACCAGACGGTAAATATACTCTCCTTCTCGTCCCGAGTCGGTGCAGACATAAATGGTGCTTACGTCTGGACGGTTAAGCAGTCCGCTCACAATGGAATACTGCTTGCGGGCACTTTCGATTACCTCATAACGAAAGGTTTCCGGGATAAAGGGAATGGTATCAAAGCTCCATCGTCTGTATTTCTCGTCATAGGCTTCCGGATAGCTCATTGTCACCAGATGTCCCACACACCAGGTGACAATGGCCTCCCCGCCCTCCAGGTACCCTTCCCTGGATTTCATATTTATTTTCAGTGCGGCGGCAAATTCCCTTGCCACACTGGGTTTTTCCGCTATAAATAAGTTTTTGCCCACGAATCTATGTCCTCACTTAAACTGTGAAGGCCTTCTGAAAAAGCTTTTCCAGCTCCTCCGGCGGCTGCGGCTTTCCACAAAGATACCCCTGAATCACGTCACAGCCGATGGCATGCAGGTACTTATACTGCTGTTCATCCTCCACACCCTCGGCGATGGACTCAAAGCCCAGGCATTCCACCATATTGATGATGGATTCTGTGATCACCCTGGTGGCAGAATCCGTCAAAACCGTATCGGTAAAGCTTTTGTCAAGCTTTAGCGTATCTATGGGAAGCTGTTTTAAATAGGACAGA
Source organism: Acetatifactor sp. (assembly GCF_982438285.1). NCBI lineage: Bacteria > Bacillati > Bacillota > Clostridia > Lachnospirales > Lachnospiraceae > Acetatifactor > Acetatifactor sp. The sequence continues at coordinate 1,018 of NZ_CEWDFQ010000111.1, forward strand.
GAAGAAAATCCTGTGCCGAAGTCATCCAGGGATATTTTGATCCCACAGGCGTGCAGCTGTTTGAGCTTATCGGAAACCATGTCAAAGTCATTGATCAGGATGCTCTCCGTAATTTCCAATTCTACGTCGGAGGGGTCTACCTGATATTTCCGGATGGTCTTTAAAAGAGAATCCACAAAATCGTCTCTTGCGCACTGCAGCGCGGATATATTGATGGATATGATAAAGGAAACCCCATATTGCTTCCGCCAGGCAGCATACTGCTTGATGCTCTGTTCCACCACCCAGTTTCCGATGGGAATAATGGCGCCGTTTTTCTCCGCAATAGGAATAAACACGGAAGGACTTATCATCTTCCCGTCCTCCTCCCGCCATCTCACAAGCGCCTCAACCCCGCGCAGCTTTTGGTTCCCCGCATAAAACTGGGGCTGAAAATACAGTACAAAATTTTTCTTGAACACAGCTTCCTTGAGCTTGTTTTCCAGCTCAACCGTCTCCAGAAATTCATTCAGTATGGAAGCGTTAAAATACCGTATGGTATTCTTTCCGGCGCTCTTCCCCTTAAACATGACGATCTCCGCACACTTCATCAGCTCAAGGGCCGAGGACGCCGCCTCGGGAAACTCTGCAACGCCTATGCTGACGGTAATCTGAAGCTCCTGGCCGCTGCTCAAGCAAAAGGGCTCCCTCGTCCGCTTCTGTATGGTCTTGTGTATATGCTCCACGCTGTGGTCTCCCATGGGCTCATAAATGGCCATACAATACACATCACTGCTTAAATGACAGACGATTACCTCTTTGCTGCACAGCTCCTTTAAAAAGCTGCCAAACTGCTGGACCAGCTCGTCCCCGACTACCAGGCCCATACCGTCATTTATCTTTCTAAAATCGTCGATGTCGATCACCAGCACGCTGACCACACTGTTTCTTTCCTTGGCAGTTCTCACAAATTCGCCCAGCTGGCGCACAAAATAATTGCGGTTGTAGAGTCCTGTGAGCCCGTCATAATACGCCATGTAGGTAAGCTCTTCATTCTGGTTCTTAAATTTTGTGATGTCGGAGACACAGATCACCTTATCCTGGGGCTGTCCCATGGCGTCATAGGTTACATTGGCGCAAAACCGAAACCACCGCTTTTTATCCTTCATAAGACATTCTGCCGTCAGAGAAGCTTCTCCACTTTTTTCCAAAAACAAAACGTCTCTCAGCTTAAGCAGGCAGGATTCGTCCACAGCGTCAAAAAGCCCAGTTATCTGCTTCATGTCGCGCATTTCAAAATCAAAGAAATCATGCCACTTCCCCAAAGTGACAACTTCGTTTTTCTCAAAAGAATAATACAGAAAAGCCTCGGCAGAGGCATCGCACACCATATGGTACATGCGTTCCTTTGCCGCCAGCTTTTGGTTCATCGCCTTCAACAGATTTAATTGATAGCGCATTTCATTCATAATATGCCTCCCCAATATCCGAAACGGGCAAAGCCCGACAGACAAAACCCTGTTATCGTTTTGTGATGTACCCCTGGGCCTTTAACAGCTCCGCACAAAGAATCGCTCCGCCTGCGGCTCCCCGAACCGTATTGTGAGACAGCCCTACAAACTTATAATCATATACTGTATCCTCTCGCAGCCTTCCCACGCTGATTCCCATGCCCTTTTCATAGTCCACATCCAAAGCCACCTGCGGTCTGTTTTCCTCCTCAAGATACTGGATAAACTGCTTAGGTGCGCTGGGAAGCCCAAGTCTTTGAGGCTCTCCGCTGAAGGATACAAGCTTCTCGATGAGCTGCTCCTTTGAAGGCTTCTTTTTAAATTTCACAAAGACCGCCGCCGTATGGCCGTTCAAAACCGGCACCCGGATACATTGACAGGTGATGACAGGAGACTGGGCCGGCACAATCACGCCGTCCTGTATGGAGCCCCAGATGCGCAAGGGCTCCTTCTCGCTTTTCTCCTCTTCTCCGCCAATATAGGGGATAATGTTTCCCACCATTTCCGGCCAGTCCTGAAAGGTCTTGCCGGCTCCTGAGATAGCCTGATAGGTAGTTGCCACTACTTCATAGGGCTCAAACTCCTTCCACGCTGTAAGCACAGGCGCGTAGCTCTGAATGGAGCAGTTTGGCTTTACCGCAACAAAGCCTCTTTTTGTTCCAAGACGCTTTCTCTGATATTCTATCACTTCCATATGCTGAGGATTAATCTCCGGTATCACCATGGGAACGTCGGGCGTCCATCTGTGAGCGCTGTTGTTGGATACTACGGGAGTTTCTGTCTTGGCATAAGCCTCCTCTATCTTTTTGATCTCCTCCTTGGTCATATCCACTGCGCTGAATACAAAGTCCACCTGAGACGCCACCGCCTCCACTTCATTCACATTCATGACAACAAGACCTTTTACCGCCTCCGGCATAGGGGTGTCCATCTTCCATCTGCCTCCCACTGCCTCTTCATAGGTCTTTCCCGCAGAACGGGGGCTTGCCGCTATGGTAGTCACCTCAAACCAGGGGTGATTTTCCAGAAGGGAAATAAAGCGCTGTCCCACCATGCCTGTTCCGCCTAAAATACCAACCTTTAATTTCTCACTCATATATTTTTCCTCCTCCCGGCGCAGCCGGATAATCTATTGTTTCTGCGGGTTTAAGGTCACATTGTCCGGCAGAATATCAATTCTGTCCTCCTGCAGATATTTTCGGTTTACCTCGATTACCTTCTTCATGGCCTCCGGCCCAGGCGCGCCGATGGTAAGCCTTTTTTCCACACAGGTCTTTAAGGAAACCGCCTCGTAAAAGTCAGGCTCAAATCTATCGCTGATGGCCTGCAGCTCCTCAAGGCTTAAGGCATCAATAGAGGTATCCTTGTCAATACAGTACAATACCAGTCTTCCTATAACAGCATGTGCATCCCGGAAGGGAACCCCTTTGTTCACCAGGTAGTCCGCAGCGTCCGTGGCATTGCTGAAACCGTTCACCGCACTTTTTTCCATGCGGTCCTTTTTAAATCTCATGGTTTTCAGCATCCCTGTAAACAGAATCAGACAATTCTGCACCGTATCCATGGCGTCAAAGGAGACCTCCTTGTCCTCCTGCATATCCTTATTATAGGCAAGGGGCAGCCCCTTCATGGTCGTAAGAAGAGAAACCAGCGCGCCGTATACCCGGCCTGTTTTTCCTCTCACCAGCTCCGCGATATCAGGATTTTTTTTCTGGGGCATGATGCTGCTTCCGGTGGAGTAAGCGTCATCCAGCTCCACAAACTGATATTCATTGGAATTCCACAATATAATCTCTTCACAGAAACGGCTTAAGTGCATCATCACAGTGGACAGCGCTGCAAGAAATTCTATCAGATAATCTCTGTCGGCTACGGAATCCATACTGTTTAAGGTGGGCCCCTCAAACCCCATCAGAGAAGAGGTGTAGCTTCTGTCCAGAGGATAGGTGGTTCCCGCCAGGGCTCCCGCTCCCAGAGGGCAGTAATTCATGCGGCAGTAAATATCCTTCATCCGAAGCCTGTCGCGCTTGAACATTTCAAAGTAGGCGCCATAATGATGGGCAAGGGTTGTGGGCTGGGCCTTCTGCAGATGGGTAAATCCAGGCATATAGGTTTCCAGATTTTCCTCCATGGTGTGGAGAATTACCTCTAAAAGGGACTTTAACAGGTCGTCTGTTTTCAAAACCTGCAGTCTGGTATACAGCTTCATGTCTAACGCCACCTGATCGTTTCTGCTCCTGCCTGTATGAAGCTTCTTTCCAGCCTCTCCGATCCGGCTGATAAGCTTGGCCTCCACAAAGCTGTGAATATCCTCATATTCCGGGCCGATCTCCAGATCGCCTCTGTCTACATCATCCCGTATTCCCGTAAGTCCCTTGATAATGTCATCCCGCTCTGCGGATGTGAGAATCCCCTGCTTGGAAAGCATGATGACATGGGCGATGCTGCCCTCTATATCCTGGTGGAATAAACGCTTGTCAAACTGTATGGACGCATTAAACTCATAAACCATCCGGTCCGTTTCTTTGGTAAAGCGTCCGCCCCACAACTGTGCCATAGCCTGTCTCCTGTCTTTTTTTTAAACTCGAAATTGATATTACCATAAAAAACGCTTTTCTGCAATACAGTGTACCGTTAGTTTTACACCCTTTTTCCGCCTTTATCATAATATATGATAAATTTATTTCATAATCACGAAAGGGTATGTCCTTTATGCAGAACATCTTGGAGCTTAAAAACATCGGCTATTCCTATCACAGCCTTCAAGGAGAAACAAAGGCCCTTGAAAACATTTCTTTCGGCGTGGGGGAAGGGGAATTTGTGGCGGTGGTGGGTCCAAGCGGCTGCGGAAAATCCACACTGCTTTCCATTATATCCGGCCTGCTTCCACCGGAAAGCGGCACCATCGCAGTAAACAATCCGGACGGTTCCCTCCATTACCCCAGGGTTGGATATATGCTTCAGCGGGATCATCTCTTTGAATGGCGCACTGTATACAAAAATGTGGTTTTGGGACTGGAAATCAACCATATGATGACCCCGGAGAGGCTGGCCCATGTAGACCAGCTGCTTTTTGATTACGGGCTGGATAAATTCCGGGACAAACGTCCAAGCGAGCTGTCCGGGGGCATGAAGCAGCGGGCGGCGCTGATACGGACTCTGGCCCTGGACCCCCAGCTGCTTCTTCTGGATGAGCCCTTCAGCGCTCTGGATTACCAGACAAGACTTATGGTTTCTTCGGATATCTGCCAGCTGATACGGGCTGCCGGAAAAACCATGATCATCATTACCCATGATCTCTCCGAGGCCATCAGCCTTGCAGACCGGGTGATCATCCTGTCTGCAAGACCGGCCGTGGTAAAAATGGAGGTTCCCATTCATCTGACCCTGTCCGACGATTCGCCCTTAGCCGCAAGAAACGCACCGGAATTTCAATCTTATTTCAATCAACTGTGGGAGGAGCTTGGCTGTGAAAGAAAAGAAATGTGAATTAACAAAGCAGGAGGAATTTGTAAAAAGCCGCAAAAGACACCATCACCTGATTACCTCCTGGCGCTTCCTGATATTAGTCCTTTTTTTGGTTTTATGGGAGGTGAGCGCTGATCTTGGCTGGATAGACAGCTTTTTCTTTTCCAGCCCAAGCCGTGTAGCGCTGCTTTTTGCAGAGCTTTGTGCTGACCGCACCATCTTCCTCCACATTGGCATCACCCTTTGGGAAACCCTTCTAAGCTTTCTTTTGGTGTTTCTCATCAGCCTGATCAGCGCCACGCTGCTATGGTATTCTACGAAGCTTTCAGAGATTTTAGAACCTTATCTGGTCATTTTAAACAGTCTGCCGAAATCTGCCCTGGCTCCGCTGTTTATCGTATGGCTGGGAACAGGAACAAAAACCATAATCGTAGCAGGCATATCCGTGGCTCTGTTCGGATCAATCATCAGCTTTTACACAGGCTTTAAGCAGAGTGATTCCGAGAAGGTGACTCTTATCTACACCCTTGGAGGGAAAAAACGGGACGCCTTTTTCAAAGTAATTCTCCCAAGCTCCGTGCCCGTGCTTTTAAGCACCACCAAGGTCAATATCGGCCTTGCCCTGGTAGGCGTGATCATCGGCGAATTTCTTGCCGCAAGACAGGGACTTGGATATCTGATCATATATGGCTCCCAGGTATTCCAGCTGGATTTGGTGATTATGGCCGTGGTGATCCTTTGTCTGATCGCCTTTGGCCTGTACCGGGGAATCCAGCAGATTGAGCATCATATCAGAAAGGGCTGAAAATGTCCGTGCCCAAAAAAGGGAGTCAGGAAGGGAATCTCCTGACTCTCCTTTGGCGAAGAATTCCCTGCTTTTTTACAGACTGTTAAGCTCTTTTAGTATCTCCTCAAGCTCCTTTCGAGAGCCCTTGTCAAAGCTCAGCATTCCCCGCAGGGGCATATATTTCATCATTGCCATCTCCATTTCCTCTGTGATGGCTTCCTTGGCGGCGCTGCCCTTTTCCGGCTCCGTTTCCTCTTTTGCGTCTGTCAGCATTCTCTGCTTTTTCTGCAGACGCTCCAGCACTGCCCTTGCCGCCGGATCCTTGTATATATCCTCATAAATGGAATCCCCGTCATAGGTTCTCTTTATCTGGGTTGTGGACTCAACAATTACAGTCTGGCAAAGGGCAATATCCCGGGAGGACTTTCCGATCAGAATATCAAATTCCCCGGATTCCACATACCAGTCGTGAATCTCCGTGTTGTAGTATGCAAAGGCCCGCTTGCCCAAAGTAAAGGAAACTGTCTTTGTCTCTCCCGGCAAAAGAGCGATCTTTGCAAAATCCCGAAGCTCCTTTTGGGGCCGCAGCACAGAGCTTTCTTTATCCCGGACATAGAGCTGGACGATCTCTTTTCCTGCGCGTTTCCCCGTGTTTGTAATATCCACACTTACAGTAAGGGTATCCGTATCCTTTAGCTTCTGCCTGTCAGCCCGCAGATTGGAATAGGTAAACTCCGTGTAGGATAAGCCGTGTCCAAAGGGGAACAATACTTCCATTTTCTTTTTGTCATAATACCGGTATCCCACAAAAATTCCCTCCCGGTAATCCACGCTGTTTCCTTCCCCGGGGAAAAACAGATAAGAGGGATTGTCCTCCAATTTCACAGGGAAGGTTTCCGGCAGCTTGGCGCTGGGATTTACCCTGCCAAATAAGATATCATATTCTGCCGCTCCCACGGCCTGGCCGCTCAGATAGGCTTCCACGATACCCTTAACCTTGTCTGCCCAGGGCATTTCTACCGGAGAACCATTGTGCAGCACTACAATCACATTTTCCTGTACCTTTAAAATCTCGTCGATCAACGCATTCTGGCAGTCCGGTATGCGCATATGTGTTCGGTCAAAGCCCTCCGATTCAAAAGCGTCCGGCAGGCCTGCAAAAATTACCGCGGCCTTCGCTCCTTTTGCGGCCTCCACAGCCTCCTTCACCAGCGTTTCATTTATTTCATCTCTCTCATCATCAAAGCCCTGGGCAAAAATAATGTTGGGATTTGCCACAGCTGCATCCATGGCCGAAGTCACCTTATGGCTGTTGATGTGGGAGCTTCCACCTCCCTGATAGCGGGGTTTTTTCGCATATTTCCCGATAAATGCGATTTTTTCCGACTCATCCAGGGGCAGTACGCCGTCATTCTTTAAAAGGACTATGGTCTCCTCCGCAATTTTCCTTGCCGCCTCATGGTCTGCATCCCTGTCAAACACGGCAGTTTTATCCCGATTTTCCGCAAAGCGGAACACTATATTCAGGATTCTTGCCACCGCCTGATCCAAAATCTCCTCAGAAAGCCTGCCCTCTTTCACCGCTGTCACAATCAGCTGGTCATTCTCCCCGTTTGAGGAGGGCATCTCCAGATCAAGGCCTGCAGCCAGATCCTCCACACGGCTGTTCACGGCGCCCCAGTCGCTTACCACATAGCCGTCAAAGCCCCACTCCTTTCTCAGCACATCTGTAAGATAGGTTTTATTTTCTGCCGCATAGACACCGTTTATTTTATTG
>NZ_CEWDFQ010000112.1:0-8478 GCF_982438285.1 Acetatifactor sp.
TTGTTATTCTCATCTGTCCCATGCCTTAAAATGAAGCTTGTCAGAAGCGGCTCTCACTCCATCCAAGTCAAATATAATACCTTTCTATTTCATTTTAGCAGATACTCCTTCTCATACAAATATAGCTTCAAGGGGCTGCCCTTCTCCAACGTAAGCCTGCATCCTTCTCTTGATACTTCCACCAAAATACGCCTGCCCTGATAGAAAATTTTAAAGCGATAGCCCTCCCACGCCTCAGGAAGAGTGGGCGCAAGAAACAAACCCGCTTCTTTGATTCGCAGCCCACCGAAACCATATACCACCGCCATGTAGCTCCCTCCCATATTGGCCGTATGAATCCCGTCCTTTGTATTATGATGGGTATTGAACAAATCAAGCTTTGCTGAATCTCCAAAATAATGGTAGGCTTTTTCCTCCATACCCAGACGCGAAGCCATGATGCTGAACACTGCCGTAGAAAGGGAGGAATCATGGGTGGTAATTTTCTCGTAATACAAAAAAGATTTTCTGATCGTCTCCAGACTCTGCATATCCTCCAGAATAAAATGAGCCATCACCACATCGGCCTGCTTGCACACCTGATGTCTGTACAAATACAAAGGATGATAATGCAAAAGCAGGGGAAATTTATCCTTTGGCGTTTCGGAAAGATTCCACATCTTTTTCTCCAAAAAGCTGTCGTCCTGCGGATTGATTCCCAGCTTTTCATCATAAGGCAGATACATATGCTGTGATGCCTCCCAAAATCCCGCAAGCTCCTCCTTCTCTGCAAAGGTCTGCCCTCCCAGAATCTCATCAAACCTGACTGTCCAATACAAATGATACTTTGCAAGCACATTGGTATAATAATTGTTATTCACCATACAGGTATACTCGTCCGGCCCTGTCACCTCATTTATTCGAAAGCTTCCCTCATGCCATGTGCCCATGTCCATCCACAGTCTTGCAGTCTCTACCAAAATCTCCATACCCTTGCTGCGGATAAATTCCAAATCCCCGGTAGCCAGATAATACGCAATCACGGAATAAGCAATATCTCCATTTATGTGATACGCTGCAGAGCCAGACGGAAAATAGCCCGAGCACTCCCTTCCCATAATCGTTCTCCATGGATAAAGGGCGCCCTTTTTATGCCCTAAAATAGCAGCATTCTCCTTTGCCTGCAGGAGGGTTGCATAACGGTAAGAAATAAGGTTTTTTGTTATGTCCGGATCTGTCAGCAGAAAATATGGCTCAATATACATTTCCGTGTCCCAGAAATAATGTCCCTCATAGCCTTCTCCACTCAGCCCCTTTGCGGCAATATTACAATACGCATCCTTTCCTACAGACTGCAGAAGCTCATACATATTGTAGCATACCGCTCTGTTCTGCTCATCATCACCCAAAATCTCTAGCTGGGCTTTTTCCCAATAGTCATCCAGATATTCTTTCTGCTCTCTGTAAAGCAATTCCACAGGAAGCTGTATCAGCTTTCTCAGGCAGTCCTCCGCCGCCTCCCGGCACCTGTCGCTTCTGATGGAATCTGCGAAAACCGTGTATTTATAAACCACCGCTTCCTGCCCCTTTTGCACATCAAAGCTGATTTTTCTTGTTACACTATGATCCTTTTCCTCCGTGCACATCCTATAGGGAATGCAGACTTTATGGTACACTGCGGTACACACAGACAGTCCTGATTTTACGGTTTTGGTTTCCAAAAGAGATATTTCCTCATTCGCAAATTGATAAACAGGCAGCAGATAATGCTGCCTCTCCCCTGCCACACGAGGGTCCTCGGGGTTGTAATAATTTTCTACATCGCCGCTGTGCAGACTTTCCAGCAGCACAGGTCCGGAAAAATTCAATGGCTTAACACTGTAGCGCATCAAAAACAAAGGCAGCCTGATAAAGGATGTCATCCTCCTGCAGCATACCTCTAATTTTTTCCCTCCAGGGGATGTCCAGACCACAGACCGTTCCGTCCATCCCTCCTCCATGTTGAGCGTGCGCCTGTTTTTTTCCAGCGTCCCTTCAAAAACGGAAAATTCCTCTCCATCAAGAGACAGCCTGATGGTCTGTGTGTCCACAATATTTAAAATGGTCTGCTTCTCCTCCGTCAATCCACAGAGCTTCTCCGCCTGGTTCATTGCAGTAAAATCATAAAAGCCATTTATATAACTGCCCCTGACGCTGGACACCTTCTCTGGAACACCCTCCTCCAGACAATTTCGAACTCCGATATATCCATTGGCATTGTGAAAAATGCTTTCCTGTACCAAAATTTCCTCGCTGCTTATGGGTGCATTTTCAATCTGATATATTTTTTTCATTCACTTTTCTCCACAGCCGCTTTCTTACTGTTTACCCCAGCAAGCCACTCAAGATCAAATTTGGGTTCTCTATCGTAGGTATAAAGTCCGTTTTTTTCCTGCTCTACGTCCGTCAACTGTGTATAACAAAAACCACATATATTTGGATTATTTAAGAGCGCATCTGTCAGCCCCTCATACCTTTTCCGAAATTCCTCCATGTTTTCAGGCCGGTTGCCGTAACCCCAGCTGTCACTATCATTTATTTCCGCCCACCAAATTCCTCCGTACTCGCTGACAAAGTATGGCTGTCCTTCATATTTTTCCCTTTCAGGCACATTGACCCAGCTTTTTTCTGTCCCCGCCGCTTTCATGTGATCTGAAAAAATTTCCACGTCCTGTTCATAGTCATGTACATCATAGATGTCCGTGACCTCATGGGTAAATCCGCTGGCATCAATCACAGGTCGAAGCGGATCAAGCCGTCGTGTCAACTCATACAGCGCCCTCAAAACATCACCGCTTCTGTCCGCTGCCGTTTCATTTAAGGGGCACCATCCTATGATAGAAGGGTGCGAATAATCACGCGTTACAGCCTCCGTCCATTCCCTTTGTAAAGCAAGATAATTAGATTCCTTTTTTTCAATACCCGCGTCGGGAAATTCTCCAAAAACCAAATACCCCAGCCTGTCGCAATGATAGAGAAATCTCTCCTCAAATATTTTCTGATGCAGCCTGGCTCCGTTAAATCCCGCTTTCTTGGAAAGAACGATATCCCTGACCAAATCCTCTTCATCAGGGGCCGTATATATCCCACGAGGATAGAAGCCCTGGTCCAAAACGAGACGAAGAAAAATTTTTTCCCCATTTAGCAGAAACGCTTTCCCATCAAAGGCTATATCTCTCATACCAAAATAGCTCTCTATCTCGTCTCCCTTTGCCTCTTTGTCATACAGTGCCAGCTGGCACTCATATAAAAAAGGGGTATCCATATTCCATAAAATCCAATTCTCACGAATCAGCTCTGTGTGAATGTACCTTCCGTTTACCGCTACCCATTTTTTCAGCACCATTTCCTCTTTCTCCTTCACGGTCAGCAGTGCTTTGCCGGAAAACCAAGTATTGAGTCCGGCCTCGAAGGTAACGGTTCCCTCCAATGCATGAGGTGTGATACGAAGCGATTCCACATATACCGGGTCTACCCATTCCATCCATACAGTCTGCCATATACCCGTGGTTCTTGTATAATCACACACTCTGGAAAAATAGGTAGGAGACTGTTTCCCCCTTGGCTGTTTCCCAGACCGGTTATCATCCTTTGCATAAACCGTTAGCAGATTGTTGCTGTTTTCCAGAATGTAGTCCTGTATTTCCATACTAAAAGATGTATATCCGCCTTTATGCACACCTGCCTTTTTTCCGTTCACATACACTTCTGTCTCATAGTCACAGGCCCCAAAGCAAAGCCGCAGCACAGGTTTTTCTCTTTCTCCAATAAAAAAGCTTCTCTGATAAGCCACCGCGTTCATAAAATCCTTATTGCCGATTCCCGACAATTCTGATTCCGGGCAAAACGGAACCTGTATCTTTCTGTTATAATTTTTTTCTGCAAACAATCCTCTTTCCTTTAAGGAAAGACCGGAATCAATGGTAAAATCCCAGCTTCCGTTAAGGCAGATATAACTGCTTCTCTTCAACTGGGGACGCGGATATTCTGTTCTGCTCAACATATCCTCTGTCTCCTTTTCCTTATCATAGTCTATTCATATTCCATCTTTAGTCTGATATCTTGTTCGTAATTACCAAATTTACGTCCAAAAAGATTAATTCCACCCACGTTTTTGGCTTCCGGCTTAACACCGATACGCACCTTTATGGATGCACTCTCCCGCAGCCTCAGATCTTCAATGGTAACATTGCTCACTCTTACTCCATCTATGTAACTGCCCCCAGGCGTAACAATCCACCTCTTATGCTGTCCGTACTGCGTCAGGTTAGAATCCCACCATGCCGGATTCAAGAGCCCTCGTTTATCCCCAAAATCTCCGGGAGATGTAAAGGTTCCAATTAAAACATGGTTTACCTCCACATAAATGTCACTTGGCCATTCCGCATTATACCCGGGAGCTTCAGCACACACCTCCATGGAAATTTCAAAATTTATGACGGAAGCGTTCTTCGGAAGCCTGTTGGGAAAGCGGTACTCCAGATACCCGCTGGTAAACCAGATAATCTGAGCGTCACTGGCCTCCGGATCATAAAAGCTTACGGGATCGTCCACATAGCTTATGATGCTGGCCGCCGAAGCAAGCCCACAGGTAGGCTGAATCTCAAAATCTGAAAAACGCCCAATTGGCATGTCCTGAATAATGGTATTGGATTTCTCGGGAAAATCTTCATCTGCCAGGTGAAGCAAGATGTTATCCACACTTTTAACACATACCTTTTTGAGCCCTCTCTTCGCCGGCCGCATCTCACACCTGACCAGACCTGCATCCTCCAGCTGCTTTACATTGGCCGTGACGGTGGAAAGCGGAACGGAAAACCTTTCGCTTATCTCGTTCAGCGATATTTCTCCCTCACAAAGAAGCCGGAGAATCTTAAGCCGTAAGTCACTGGCAAGAGCCGATGCTATATTTTTTATTTCCTCAAAAGATACGTTTTTTGTGTTCTGCATTGTTTTCCCCTTCGTACTTTATTTGTTTCCCGTGTTTCCAATTCCCTCCATGATAAATTTCTGGAAAAGGAAAAAGAAAATAATTGTGGGAATCACTGACAAAAAGCTGGCCGTCATAGGAAGCTGGAATCCGTCACCCATGCCTGAGCTCTTGAAATAAGGAAGACCTACCGTCACAGTCATACTCTCTTCGCTTGTAACAGACAAGAATGGCCACATAAAAGAATTCCAGCTGCCAAGAAAGGTTAAAATAGCAACTGTTGCAATCGTCGACTGTATCAGCGGAACCGTAATCACAGCCAGAAGCCGCATACTCCCACAGCCGTCCATCCTGGCCGCCTCAAACAGCTCCTCTGGAAGGCTCTCTATGGCATTCATCAAAAGGATAACCGACAGCGGAGCCGCCAGAAAAGGAAGGATTAGAGAGGGCAGATTGTTCAACAGCCCCAAATCCATACAGAGGGTAAACAGTGGGACAAGCATGGCCTCCGCAGGAATCATAATTCCCGCAAGTAAGAGAAAATACACTACCCCTCCAATGGGACTTTTCTTCACAGTCAGACCAAAGGCTGCCAGGAGAGACAACACCACCACTCCTGCTGTGGTAAGGATAGCCACAATAAAACTATTGGCCATCCACTGCATGATTGGAGCTCTCTCAAAGACCTCCCCATAATTTTCCAGCGTAAAGGGAGGCGTGAACCAATCTCGCACATCATAAATCACACTGTTTTGTTCCTTTAGGGTTGCAGCGACCATAAAAATCATGGGGACCATCCATATAAAAGCCAGAAGATAAATAAAAAAGTCCAATATCTTCGCCTTTTTTGTTCTTTTCTTCTCTCCCCTTGCAGCCATTAATCCACCGCCTCCTTGCTTTTGCCCAAACGGCTTTGTAATATAGATAATACCAAAAGTATCAGGAAAATGACAACTGATATTGCACTAGCGAATCCAAACTGATAGCTCCCCAAGCCTCTGTCATAAAGGTACTGCATAACCGGCATGGTGCTTCCCGCAGGACCTCCCTTTGTCACCAGATAAATCTGTGAGAACACCTTAAAGGAAGATACAATCTGCAGAAAGGTTACTACCTTAAAGGTACTTCCCATCTGCGGAATGGTAATCCAGAATATCATTTTCAGTCCCGATGCTCCGTCAATGGCGGCCGCCTCGTACACATAAGAAGGAATACTCTGCAGTCCTGCCAGAAAAATAAGCATATTGAAACCCACCGTCCACCAAACGGTAATCAGCACAACCGAGAACCAGGCAAGCCCTTCCGTCCGAAACCAATAAATAGTGTCTCCTCCAAACAGATTAATGATGGAATTCACTAAGGAACCATATCCCCCCAGCACACCGGACCATATAATTGCAACCACTGAAACCGAAAGTACATTAGGAAAAAAGAAAATGGTTCGAAGAACCCCCACCAGGGGCATCTTTCTGTTGACAATCAGCGCAAAGATAAATCCAAGAACCACAAGAGGAATTGTGGAGTAAACAACAAACATTACCGTATGCAGCAGGGAGCTGTAAAATTCTGGGTCTGTAAAAACCCGCACATAATTGTCAATTCCTATGAACGTATGTCCTTTCAACAGGGACCAGTCAAAAAAAGACATATAGACGCCTCTGAAAAAAGGAAACAAGGTAAATAAAAAATATACCGCCAAAAAGGGAAGCAGAAATACAATATTTTTTACTGTCGATCTTTTCATATATGATTTACCCCTTGCCCGTTTCATGTCCATGCAGCAGGCTTATAAAAAACACCCTCTGCACAGACATCGGCCCGGGCTTTCGCAGCTGACGGATATTCCGCTATCAATGATTATTCAGCTATTGATTATCTGTCGCCAGTCCTTCGTGAATCAGCGCCGCAGCGTCCTCAGATGTAATCGTCGCCCTGTCGGCATATATTTGTTCAAAATTCTGAAGCGTCTTTGCAGGACTTAGCAGCCAGCACTTTTTAGAACCGGACATATAGGTCAAATTATTTACGCTGTCCTTATAGTCCTGCACAAAGGGAAGCGCATTGTACTCTGCCGATTCAAACACAGTTTTCGTAGTGGGAAAATGTCCCGTCTGCATCCACTTTCCGGAATTTACCATCCAATCCACGAAATCAATGATCGCCTGTTCCTTTTGGGGAGTGCGGCTCTCCTGTACCGGGAATACAAAGCTGTGGGAGTCTGCAAAGGTTTTCTGATTGTCAAAAAGCTGAGGAAAGCTCATAACACCCATATCTCCCTCAAGGGCCGTATTAAAGGCATAAAGATCGCTGGTCAGATTAATGACAAAGGCAGATCTTCCCGCTTTAAAATCCTCCCACTGGTTATTATACACCCCTGCATAGCCGTCATTATACAGCGTAAGCAGAGCTTCAATGGCCTCCTGGGAAGCCTCGTCGTCAATGGTCAGCTCGTTTCCGTCATCACTTAACAGGGAGGCTCCCCCAAGCTGAAGATAAAAGGTATACCACACCTTATAGGGAACATCTCCATCTGTCTGAAGCCCTAAAGGCCACACATCATCATTGTTATCATCGTTTGTGTTGACTTCCAAGGTCTTTACCTTATCAAGAGCTGCCAGCAGATCGTCAAAGCTGTTGATTTCAGGCTTTTCATCCGGCGATGAAATCACGCCTGCCTCTGTCAGAAGCCTCGTGTTATAAAACAGCAGGAACCCATGAAAATCAAAGGGGACTGCATATGCAACGCCATCTACCTGTGCATTTTTATCCACATCATTGATAAAGTCATCCCAGTTTATAGATTCTGCTCCATTTATCTCTGAAAGCGGTTCTATCACACCCTGATCAGCCAGCTGCATCAGTCTGGTTACATGAGAAATACACACGTCAGGCGCTTCTCCTGACAAGACAGAAAAAGACAGCTTGTTGTAGTACTCTCCCCAATCCTGAATATAATGCTTTACCGTGTACCCGGTGTCCATCGCGTTATATTCTTCTATCATGGCGTCAATCAGCTCTCCATCGCCGCCGCCAAGCATGCTCCAGAACACGATTTCATTATCCCCCTCTTCCGCTACAGCTTCGATCTCCTGGGACGCCTGAGTTTCCTGTACAGATGCCTCTTCCCCGGACGCCTCAGAGGATGCTGTGCTTTCCTGTGGCTGCTGACTGCTGCCGCAAGCCGTCAGTGAAAAAACAATTCCAAGAGTAAGCATAAACTTTAATGCTTTTTTCATATAAATCCTCCTCTTTTTCATGATAACTTTGTAATTGTTAAGTTTCTAATTGATAATTTAGTTAGCTAACTATTATTATTGTTTCTTCAAGCAAAAAGTAGCATATTTTTTGTGCATTGTCAACATATTTTTTGCGAAAAAATCCCTATTTTTTATAACTAATTGATAATATTGTTATCTTTTTATATTTTGTAATATTTTCTCTTGTTTCTAACAGAAAAATTTATTAGAGTCTCTAGCATTTCTTAATTGCAGATAGTGTTGGAATAAAAATAGAAAAAGCTAACCATAGAG
>NZ_CEWDFQ010000113.1:0-8437 GCF_982438285.1 Acetatifactor sp.
GGGTGGACAGATAGCTGGGAGAGATGGACACCGCATCTGCAACCTCCTGGAGACTGATATGATCCTCCACATGCTCGATCACATACTGCCTTGCCTTTTCCACCGGAGCGGATTTGAGACTGGCCCGGATTCCCAGAAAAGCAGAGACGGAATTTTTCAAATTTTCAATCCAGCGGATAACCTGGCTGCGTGTGATCAGCATTCGGATTTCAGGATTTCCGTCCAGATTTTCCGAAGGAAACACCTTAGAGACGCTGCGGTACAGCTCATTGCACAGCCATATGGCCTGGCTTTTCTGGTGGACTGTGCTGTTAAGTCTGTCAATGGCCTTATCCAAAAGAAGCATACAGCCGGTAAGGTTCCGGCTGTTCAGCTCGGCCTCCAGCTGGGACCCGATGCCAGACAGCCCCAGCGGCTCATGGGCAGGAAGGGAAGGGGTCAGCTCTGAGGATTCCGTTTCTTCATATAGATAGAAATACTCAATCCGCTGGAAATAGGCTTCCCTGCAGGAGGAGAGCTGATTGGCGCCAAAGAAGCAGGGGGTGGCGCAGACTAAAGACTGGACCTGGGTAATGTTTTCCGATGCGTTTGACAATTTGGAGGAAAAGAGGGAAACCTTCTGCTTCCAATCCTTTCCCTGTCCCCAGAGAAAGAGAGTGAGACTGTCGTCCTGGCCGGTTTGGACAAAAAGATAATTTTCTCCAAACAGGCTGTCTGCCAAGCGGCTTGCAAGCTCCTTTTCCCAGGCAGTCAGAGAAATCTTGGATTCGCGGGTCAATGTCTTGGAGTCCGGAAGGGTGGCAAAGTTTAAGGGAATATACAAAATTCCATAGCCGTCCAGCATTCGGTTTTCCGAAAGAATGGACTCTGCATGGGAGAGGGCAGAGCCATTTGGGGAAAAAAGAAGCTCCAGGCATGCCTTCTGAATCAGCTCTCTTTTTTTGAGACTATCGTAATATTTGAATTTGTCGTCCTGCACCAGCTTGCTTCTCTGGTCGTGCTCCTTCTTAGCCTTGGTCAGAGCTTCCTCCAGCGCAGAGGCATCCAGCTGATTTTTTAAGAGATAGTCCAGGGCCCTGTAATGGATGGCTTCTTTGGCCAGCTGAAACTCCTGCAGGTTTGTGAGCATGATAAAAACAATGGAGGGAAACTCCTGGCCCGCGGTTTTTAAAAGCTCAATGCCGTCCATAATGGGCATTTTGATATCGCAAAGCACAATGTCTGGCTGGCAGTCACGGATCTTTTCAAGGGCATCCTTGCCATTTCTTGCAGTGTTCAGTATGGTACAGTCGTTCTTTTCCCAGTCGATGAGGAATTTAATGCCTGACAAAATGATGGTTTCGTCATCTACGATGAGTACGTTATACATACAGGGCTTCCTCCTTTGGAATATGTATGGTAACCCGGGTGTATTCTCCGGGGGAGCTTTCGTAGATCAGGCCATATTCGGGGCCGTAATTTAATTTCAGTCTGGTGTCCACGTTGGAGACACCGATGCCGCTCATGGCATTTTTGCTCTGGTTTGACAGGGAGGCGGTAAGCCGCTGCAGCTCCTCTTTTGTCATGCCTGCGCCGTTGTCCTCAATGGAGATATAAAGATGCCCCTCCTTTTTTCGGGCGCTGATTTCTATTTGGCCAAACTGCCCTGTGGGCTCGATTCCGTGCAAAATCGCGTTTTCCACAATGGGCTGCAGGGTAAACTTAATGATCATGCAATCTAAGAGTTCTTCTGGAACATTACAGATATAATCAAAAATTTCCACATAGCGCACCTTTTGAATATGAATATAGTCGCTCACAAGTGCAAGCTCTTCGCGAAGAGGGATTTTGTCGTCAATCCCCTTGGCCACGTTTCGAAGCAGATGCTCCAGGGCCCTGGTTGTCTGTTCTATATTTTTACTGCCCTGTATGACGGCCATCCAGCGGATGGAGTCCAGTGTATTGTAGAGAAAATGGGGATTGATCTGGCTTTGCAAAAGATTGATCTCCACATTTTTTTTCTGCTCATACATGGCCTCCCTCTCTGTCAGAAGCGTCTGTATGTGGCTTGTCATCTGGTTTACGGCCTTGCCGATTTCTCCGATTTCATCGGATGAGGCTTCAATCTGCGGATTGCCGGAAAAATCATTGGTTTCAGAAATTTTCCGGATATGCTCAGTCAAAACGCCGATGGGTCGCGTGATCCGTCTGGTCAAAAGGCGCACGATGAAAATGCCGGCGCAGACGGTGACGGCAAATAAAATGAGCAGAACGTAAAGAATATAAAGATTATCGCCTGCGCTTATAGTTACATCATTGAGGCTGCCCACAATAATATCAAACTGGGACAAGGAAATGCTGCTGAGCTGATAGGTATGTCCTCCGTAACGGATTTTAGAGCCGGAGGGTGCAAGCAGGCTGCTTAATTCGGCGTCTTTCTCAAGAACGAAGGAGGTGAGAATCTGCGAACCCTTCCCGTCAATGATGAAAAGATCCCAAAGTCCCTGGTAGGGCAGAAGCTGATCGGACAAGAGGGTTTCGCTGAGCTCTATGTACAGGTAGCTTCCGGGCACAGTCCCCAGTGGAGCAAGGTAAGAAAGGTTGTGGCCACTGTGGGAACCCAGAAGGGAATGCCAGCCGTAAAAAGGCGAGACAGCGCTTTTTACCTCCTCTGTCTGCAGAAATTCCTGAAGGGTTCTCCAATCTGTTTCATTCCAGGTAGCTCCCACAGAGGAAGAAATACGTATGTCGTTTTGATTGAGGATGACGCAGCGTCTCAGGTAATTGGCCAGAGTGGTGGAGGAGGTAAAATGCTCCAGCTCCGTCTGGGCATCCAGACATTTTCTGCGTGCGGAAATGCTGGACATATCCTGGCATTTGAGGGCCTCCATGATGCTGAAGGAGCTGGCGCAAAGGCCGGTGAGCTTTTGCAGCTCCGCAATATCGCTTTCCAGCTGGTTTGAGATAACGTGCATATACTGCTCGTTAATCTGCAGGGATTTCTGAAACAGGCGCGTGCTGTAGAGTGCGGAGGAGCCCCAAATCCCTGCGGATGTAAAGAAAATAATACATATTGACATAGATGTCAGTATTTTTACTGTAATACTGTCCTTAATTCTCATCTGTACTCCTGTGCCTCAAAGACGGCAGCTTTTGATAGGGTTTCTGAGATTATTATACCATGAGGCGGTTTTAGATTGAAAGAAGGTTTCATTTTGCAAAAAATTTTATTAGTTTGAAAAAAAGTATGCTTCCGAGAGATGGGAAGAACGAAACATCCAAAAAAAGTATTTGTCTTTCTTGAATTCGTGAGTTTTTAAAGAATAGTATTCTGCGCTATAATGCAGATACAGTCAATAAGGGAGCAATAAACTGCAGGGCCCGCAGATTTCCCGTTGGAGGAATGAAAAGTGAAAGGAGTAATTTTGATATGAGAAAGAGAATGTTCAGAAAGGTTTTGGCCGCTGCCTTAAGTCTGACTCTGGCAGGAACAATGCTGTCAGGCTGTGGAAGTACAAATGAGCCTGCTGCAAATTCAGAGGCGCCCTCCTCCCAGCAGGCTGCGTCCACTGTGGAGGCATCCACTGAGACAGAGACCGCAGCAGAGAGCGCTGCATCAGGTGAGGAGGTAACCATTAAGGTTCCTGTTTGGGATGCAGCGGCTAACGCTTATGTTTATCCTGTGGTAGAGGCATTTGAGGCAGCCAATCCCAATATAAAGGTTGAATTGATTGATACGGCATCCGCTGATTACACCCAGAAGCTGACTGTTATGTTAAATGGCGGCAATGAGCTGGATGTTGTCTGGATCAAGGACGGAGATACCACGCCTTCCATTGCTGCCAGAGGACAGCTGGAGGATTTGACGCCCTACATTGAAAGAGACGGTCTGGATTTGTCCGTATACAACGGTGTGGCGGAGACTATGAATCTGAATGGAGCGCAGGTTGCACTGCCTTCCGCTACCGATTATTATATTCTGTTTTACAACAAAGACATTTTCGATGAAGCGGGGGTTGCTTATCCCTCCAATGATATGACCTGGACAGAGTTTGAGGAGCTTGCAGCACAGGTGACCTCAGGTGAGGGAGCAGAAAAGAAGTATGGAGCGCATTTCCACACCTGGCAGGCGCTTGTACAGAACTGGGGCGTACAGGACGGCGTGCATACCATTCTGGATACAGACTACAGCTTCTTCAAGCCATACTATGAGATGGTTCTGCGTATGCAGGAGGCTGGAACCTGTATGGATTACTCCACCTTAAAGACCGGCAATATCGGATATGCCAGCGTATTTGCCCAGGGGCAGGTTGCTATGATGCCTATGGGAACCTGGTATATGTCAACCCTGATCAGTTCTATCAACTCAGGCGAGAGCAGTGTAAACTGGGGTATTGCAACCATTCCTCATTCTGAGGAGCTGGAAGCAGGCTATACGGTTGGTTCCACCACACCTATGGGAATCAGCGCAAATTCTCAGAACAAGGATGCGGCTTGGGAATTTGTTAAGTTTGTCTGCGGAGAAGAGGGCGCTCAGATCTATGCTGAGGTAGGAAAGCCGCACTCCATGCAGGGAGAGGAAATCATTGACATCATTGCAAGCGCTGAGGGAATGCCGGAGGGCGCAGCAGAGGCACTGCAGACCAAGAATATTGCTCTGGATCGTCCTTACGATGAGAAATCTGCAGAAGTGAATCAGATGCTGGGCGAGGAGCACAGTCTGATTATGATCGGCGAGCTTTCCGTAGACGACGGCCTGGCAGAGATGGGCCAGCGCAGCCAGGAAATTCAGGCGCAATAAGAATGCAGGCTGTTACCAAACAGGTACGGCTGACGATAACAGGAGGCGGCAGGTGATCTTGTCGCCTCCTGAAATATGAAAGGAGAACATTCAATTGGCGGCAAGAACAAGTAAAAAACATATGTCATTGAATACGAGGAATACCCTGGTAGGTCTTTCTTTCATTCTTCCTAATTTCATTGGCTTTTTCATTTTTGTATTGATTCCCGTTATCTTCGCCCTGGCGCTGAGCCTGGCGGAGTGGGACGGCTATAATCCCATGAAATTTGTGGGGCTTGACAATTTTATCGCCATTTTTAAAGATAGAGTGTTCAGGGGCTCTATCTGGAAAACAGCTTATTTCAGTGTGTTTACCGTATTATTTTCTATGTGCGCATCCCTGGGGCTTGCGCTGCTTTTGAACCAGAAGCTGAGAGGAAAGGGCTTTTTCCGCTGCGCTATCTTTTTTCCCTATGTGGCCTCCAATGTGGCGGTGGCAGTGGTGTGGAACTTTTTGTTCCGGGATATCGGCCCCATCAACAATTTCCTGCGCGCCATAGGTATTGAAAATCCTCCTGGATGGACTGCCAGCACAGACTGGGTAATCCCGGCGCTGATCATTGTAAACGTTTGGAAAAATATGGGTTATTTTATGATTGTTTATCTGGCGGCGCTCCAGGACATTTCTGAGTCCCTGTACGAAGCGGCCAAGATAGACGGAGCAAACGCTTTTCAGCGGTTTAAGAGCATTACCATTCCCATGCTGACACCCAGCACCTTTTTCGTAGTGATGATGTTAACCATTAATTCCTTTAAGGTCTTTGATTTGGTGTATCTGATGACAGAAGGCGGGCCGGGCAACGCATCCACTATGATGAGCCAGTATATCTATAACCAGGCGTTTATCTCCTGGAGCTATGGGCGCTCCTCTGCAGCGGCGATGATTCTTTTCCTGATTGTAGCCGCGCTGACAGCGCTGCAGTTTCGTCTGGAGAAAAAATGGGTCAGCTATATGTAAGGGCAGGAAGGAGAACGATCATGAAACGGAAAACGATGGGATACAAATTCATAATGTATGTGCTTCTGATTGCACTGACTGCCATTACACTGATGCCTCTTTTGTGGATGCTGAGCGCATCCATTAAGACGGACGTGGAGGTTTTCAGCTTGAATTTTACCTGGATACCGGAGGTTCCCCAGTGGCAGAACTATTCCAGGATATGGTCTAAAATTCCGCTGCTGACTTTTACGTTCAACAGTATCAAGCTGACAGTGCTTATCACCGTTATTCAGGTAATTACCTCCAGCTTTGCAGCTTACGGATTTTCCAAATGTAAGTTTAAGGGAAGAGATGTGCTGTTTCTCTTTTATGTGGCAACCATCGCCATTCCCTGGCAGGTATACATGCTGCCTCAGTACAGCATGATGAACAAAATGCACCTGGTGGACAGTCATCTGGGATATGTGTTAATGCAAAGCTTTACGGCCTTTGGGGTATTTCTTATGAGACAGTTTTTTATGTCCCTTCCCAATGAGCTTCTGGAGGCCGGAAGAATTGACGGACTCAGCGAATACGGGAACTATTTCCGCATTGCGCTGCCCCTGGCAAAGCCCAGTGTGGCTACCTTGACTATTTTCAGCTTTGTAACCATTTGGAATGACTATATGGGGCCTATGATTTATTTTAACTCTACGGAGAATAAAACCATTCAGCTGGGAGTAAAAATGTTTATCGGCCAGTACTCCTCGGAGTACGGACTGGTTATGGCGGCCAGTGTGCTGTCCCTGATACCGGTTGTGATCATCTTTTTGTCAGGACAGAAATTCTTTGTACAGGGGATTGCATCCAGCGGAATAAAAGGATAGGTTTTAAATGAAAACATTGGATAGATTTTGGTTTGCAGAAGAACTGGAGGAGACAACGGCATATATGAAGGCGCATTTTCCAGAAAAATGCGCCCAGGTGCTGGAGCAGGCGGATAAATTGTGCCGCAATACCTTTGTGTTCAGGGAACACTGGGAGATGGAGCGGACCCATGAGGAGGTAACATTCCAGGAGCAGGTGGCCTGGGATTTTATTCCGAAAGGAGATCCGGAGTGGATTTATGCCCTAAACCGCCACACCTGTTTTCTTATTCTGGGAAAGGCATGGCAGCTTGCAAGGGATGAAAAATATCCCAGAAAGTTTATAGAGCTGATCTCCGACTGGATAGAGCGTGTTCCGCTTACGCAGGAGAGCAGGAAGGATACCTGGAGAAGCCTAGAAAGCGGCATCCGAATTGAATACTGGCTGAAAAGCCTTCTGCTTTTTGGGGACAGTCCCCTTCTTAAGGAGGAGCTGGTTGCGAAAATGGAGGAGGTGCTTTCCCTTCACGGAACCTATCTGCTTGAGGTAAACGAGCCCTTCCATCATTTGAGCAACTGGGGGGTTTTGCAGAATCATGGACTTGCCCTGTTAGGACTGTATTTTGAAAAGGAGGAGTGGCTGAAAGAGGCGGTGCGCAGACTGGACGAGGAGGTGTCCATGCAGGTGTTCGGGGACGGCAGCCAGTGGGAGCAAAGCCCCATGTATCACTGCGAAGTGCTCTATGCACTGATGGATGTGCTGCTTCACTTAAAGCGGTTTGGCATACAGGCCCCAGGGAGGCTGGAAGAGTCCGTCCACAGAATGCTGTATGCGCTGGCCTATTGGTGCAAGCCAAACGGGCATATCCCCTGTCAGGGGGACAGCGATGACATAGACGCACGGGATATGCTGGTTCAGGGGGCAGTGCTGTTTGAGGATGGAACGCTGAAATTTCTGGCCGGGGGACATTATTTTGAGGATAATCTCTGGAACCTGGGCGCGAAAGCTGCAGCGGAATATGGGGCTTTGAAGGAAAAGATGCCAGAGGAAACTTCCAGGGCGCTTATGGATGCAGGAAACTATATGCTCCGCTCCAGATGGGCGGAGGATGGGGACTATGTGCGGTTTCACTGCGGCTGTATGGGAAGCGGCCACGGCCACGGAGATCAGCTCCATGTGGATTATTATTCCAGGGGAGAGGATATTCTCATTGACCCGGGCAGATACACTTATGTGGACAGTGCTGTGAGAAAAAGGCTGAAGCTGCCCTCTGCCCATAACACAGTCTGTGTAGACGGCGGGGAATTCTGTGAATGTATCGACAGCTGGGGCTATAGCCGCATGGCCTTCCCTATCAAGGGTGAATATTGCTTTAAGGGGCAGGTGAATCTGGCCATGGGCGCGCATCTCGGATACATGGACAGAGGAATCCTGGCTTCCAGAAGGGTAGTGACAGTGGCGGAGGGGCTGATTGTGCTGGCGGATGTGTTTTACGGCACAGGAAGCCACAGCTATGACGGGTATTTTCACTTTGGGCACAAAGGAAAAGCAGTTTTGTCTGCAGATGGCTTATCAGGACCGGTGCGGGTGCATTACCAGGGGGAAAGGACCCAGGCACAGCTGCTTGCCCTGAAGGGGACAGGAACCCTGTATGAGGCGGAATGCTCTCCGGAATATAATCTTTTGCTGGAATGCAGCTGTTTGAAGGTGCATCTGGAAAAGGAAGGGCAGGCTTCTTTTTTCACTGTGATCTCCACAGCGGGGCCGGAGGGCCAGGAGGTGAGCGCAGAGCTGCTTTCGGTGTCCAGGGTCAGAAGCGGGGAGTTCCTTGG
>NZ_CEWDFQ010000114.1:0-8425 GCF_982438285.1 Acetatifactor sp.
ATGGATAAAGCTTACATTCAGCAGTATGTGGACAACAATATGCTGGTTGACTTACAGCCCTATGTGGATTCCGGCGTGATTGATCTGTCTAATGTGGATTCCACAGTGCAGGAGTTTGGCCGTGTGGGAGATGGGCTCTACGCCATCTGTATCGGTGTCAATGCACCGGCGCTGCTTTATAATAAAACCTTGCTGGAAGAAAACGGCATTGAGATCAAGGATTATATGACCATGGACGAATTTTTGGATGTGTGCCGGGAGGTTTATGAAAAGACAGGTTACAAGACGAACCTGCAGTACAATAACGGCACCTCCTTTATGGATTATTTCCTGCGTGCATCAGGGGAAACGCTGTTTGGCGAGGATGGACAAATCGGTGCAGGTAAGGAAACCATCGAGGCTTATTTCGATTTGTATGTCACAGGCAAAGAGGAAGGCTGGCTGATCGATCCAAGCGTGTTTGCAGAGGTTTCCATCGGACAGCCGGAGCAGGAGCCTTTGGTGTATGGCTCCTCACCTGACAGAATGTCCTGGTGTGCCTTCTACTTCTCCAACAATATGACTGCAACGGTGAATGCGGCCCCGGAGGGCATGGAGATCGGCATTACCACATGGCCCTCTAACGATATACAGAAATCCAATTATTTAAAGCCTGCTATGTTCTTCTCCATTTCCGTTGACAGCGAACATCCCGACGAGGCTGCGGAAGTGATTAATTACTGGACCAATTCGGTGGAATGTAATGAGATTCTGTTAGGAGAAAGAGGAGTTCCCGTGGCTTCCAACGTGGCAGAGGCAATCACTCCTCTGATGAGCGAGGCGGAACAGACGGTGGTATCCTTTATCAATGACGTGGTTACCCCTCAGTGCTCCGATGTAAGCCCTGCATCACCCAATGGGGCAACAGAGGTTTACGACGTGGTTTATAAGCTGGAGGAGGCAATCTGCTATGGTGAAATGACTGCTGCAGAGGCGGCGGATCAGCTTCTGACAGAAGGAAATGAAATATTGAGCAACAAGCAATAAAAGCAATGAGACCAAATGGCTGCTGCTTAGGCGGCAGCCATTTGTGCGTGAAAGGAGGCAGTTTCCATGAGGGGCAAGCAGACAGCTGCTTTAAAGAAATCAAATACTGCCGGCATCCGTTTCAAAAAATGGCTGAACAAAAACAGTACTGCCGGCGTTATTTTTGCTCTACCCTTTATCATCGGATTTATCCTGTTTATGATCGTGCCCATGGCCATGTCCCTTTATTATTCCTTCTGCAGATTTGAAATATTGGGAGCGCCCAGGTTCATCGGATTTGACAATTACATCAAAATGTTTACGGACGATCCGGAGTTTTACCAATCGCTTTCCGTGACCTTTTTCTACGCCCTTGTGTCGGTTCCCCTAAGGCTTGTGTTTGCGCTGGCGGTGGCTATGATCCTGTTAAAAGGCACGAAGCTTACCGGATTTTACCGGGCGGCCTACTATCTGCCCTCCATCATCGGGGGATCGGTTGCCATCTCTATTCTGTGGAAAAGAATGTTTGCTGAGGACGGAACGGTGAACCGGCTTTTACAGGGGATCGGCATAGACAGTCATTATTCCTGGCTGGGAAGCACCAATACGGCCATCTGGGTGCTGATTCTGCTTTCCGTGTGGCAGTTTGGTTCTTCCATGCTGGTATTCCTCTCGGCCTTAAAGCAGATTCCTGTAACGCTGTATGAGGCGGCAAGGGTGGATGGGGCAGGGGGAGTGAGCAGCTTTTTCAAAATTACCCTTCCCCTGCTCACCCCAACCATCTTTTTTAACCTGATCATACAGATGATCAGCGGCTTTCTGGCATTTACCCAGTGCTTTATCATCACCCAGGGAAGGCCTATGAATTCCACACTGTTTTATGTGGTTTATATGTACCAGCAGTCCTTTAACTTTTATAATACGGGCTATGGAGCTGCCATGGCGTGGGTGATGCTGATTTTGATCTCCCTGATTACCTTGATCTTGTTTAAGACCAAGAAATTCTGGGTCTATGAAGGGGGAATGTAGATGAAAAGGAAAAAGAGGATTAAAACGGTTTTTTATCATGTATTCGTAGCCCTGGGCGCCTTTGTGATGATCTATCCGCTGCTTTGGATGTTTTTCAGCTCCTTTAAGGATACGGACACCATTTTCAACACGGCGGGAGAGCTGATCCCCAGAGAATTTTTGACAGAAAACTATGTAAATGGCTGGCGGGGCTTTGCAAAGGGAAGCTTTGGCACCTTCTTTCAAAATTCGGCCTTTATCGCGGTAACCGCCACCATAGGCACGCTGATTTCCTCGGCTTTTGTGGCCTACAGCTTTGCCCGGTGCAGATTTAGAGGCAGAAAGATTTTGTTCTGCGCCATGCTGGTGTCCATGATGCTTCCGGCACAGATTTTAATGATTCCACAATATTTATGGTACCAGAAGCTGGGCTGGGTGGGAACCTATCTTCCCATGATTGTTCCTTACTGCTTTGCCACTCAGGGATTTTTCATCTATCTAATGATGAATTTTATAAACGGACTTCCCTCTGATTTGGATGAGGCGGCGAAAATTGACGGCTGCTCCTATTATTCCATATTTTTCAGAATTGTGCTGCCGTTAATGAAGCCTGCACTGATTACGGGCGGAATTTTTTCCTTCATCTGGCGCTGGGAGGATTTTTTGGGACCTCTCTTGTATGTGAACAAATCGGAACGGTATCCTGTGAGCCTTGCGCTCAAGCTGTTTTGCGATCCGGCCTCCACCTCCGATTACGGCGCTATGTTTGCTATGTCCATATTGTCGATTCTGCCTCTTTTAGTGATTTTTATACTGCTGCAGAAGTATCTGGTAGAGGGCATCGCCTCGTCGGGCATAAAAGGCTGAGCGATGGCAGATATCGGTATGATATAAGCAGAAGAGGTGAATTATGGAGGATTGGATTGCCCGCCATAAGGCGGAAATGATAGAGGACATAAAAAGCCTGGTGGAGATTCCCAGTGTGGCAAAAACACAGGAGAAAACGTCGTCTGCAGAGGATTTTCCCTTTGGGAGGGAATGCCAAAGAGCGGGGGAGCGTATGCGCCAGATGGCGGAGAAATACGGCTTTTGGACTGAGGACTGCGGCGGAAGATGTGTAAGGATTCAATATGAGAAGGCGGATGGGCTTTCTCCCGATAGGATCGAGATATGGAATCATCTGGACGTGGTGCCGGAAGGGGAAGGCTGGGTTTATCCGCCCTATGAATGTACCTTAAAAAGGGACTTTCTCATCGGACGGGGAGTGTCGGACAATAAGGGACCGGCAGTGGCCGTACTGTATGCCCTTCGGTATTTAAAGGAAAGGGGAATTCGGCTGCATTACCAGTTAAGCCAGGTGTGCGGCCTGAGCGAAGAGACAGGAATGGAGGATGCGGCCTGGTATGTAAAGCAATATGGATCGCCGAAGCTGGCAGTTGTTTCGGACTGCAGATTTCCTCTCTGCTATGGGGAAAAGGGCAGATGCCGGCTGAAGCTTTTGTATGAAGGAGAGCTGCCCCACATAGAAGCCCTTGGGGCTGGACTGGTATCCAACAGCGTTGCAGATACGGCAAGGCTGGTATTGCGGGGACAGCAGGAGAGCTTCCCGGCAAAAGGACTGGGAGAGAAGGCCGCCTGGGGAGAGCTTCCTGGAAATATGACTGTTAAATACCGGGACGGAAAGCTGCATCTTACGGCCAGAGGGATTGGCGGACATGCGGCCGCTCCTGAAAAATGCGTCAATCCCATCGGGATTCTCAGTGATTTTGTTGAAAGGGAAGAAAGCCTGCTTCTTACAAAAGAGGAAAGAAGCTTTTTCGGGTTTCTGAAAAAGAGCTGCAGCGACGGCTATGGAGAAGGACTGGGCATCGCTCTGGAGGATGCGGTGTTTGGGAAAATGTCCTGCGCTGGCACCCTGCTTTGCTTTGGCGGGAAGATGGCGTCACTGGAATTTGACTTGCGTTATCCTCCGAATGCAGATATAAATAGTATGATAGAAAAGATAGAGAGACAGGCAGAGGGCTTTGGGTGGCGGCTTTCGGAAAGCAATGTAAAAAAGGGATATGTGCATGATCCGGATACACGGGAAATGAAGATATTACTTAACGCCTATCGTCAGGTGTACGGGGAAGCAGGACAGCCCTATGTGATGGGCGGAAATACCTATGCCGGTTTTTTTGAAAATGCCGTGGGATTCGGTCCGGGGATACCCAGAACGCCTCTTATGGACCTTCGTCACAAAAAGGCTCTTGAAGCGCTTAAGCTTCCCAATGGGCACGGAGGAGGACACGCCTGCGACGAAGTGCAGTCTCTTCAGGGGCTGTGCGATGCCGTCAAGATTTATGTGACTGCGTTTTTGGCCCTTGATCAAAAAACAGGAGAAAGATAAAATGCTGTCAGAGAAAATAAAAGAACAAATGCTTCAGCTGCTTGAGAGGGAGCTGGTGCCTGCCATGGGCTGTACGGAGCCTATTGCCCTGGCCTTTGCAGGGGCAAAGGCCAGGGAGGTGCTGGGAGAAGAGCCCGTGGAGGCGGCAGCTTACTGCAGCGGAAATATAATTAAAAATGTGCGCTGTGTGACCATTCCCAATTCCGGGTGCCTGGTGGGAATTGAGGCGGCAGTGACCTTGGGCGTGGAGGCGGGGGACGCCGATGCGGGTATGGAGGTTCTTGCCAAGGTTACACAGGAGCAAAGAAAAAAGGTACAGGAGCTTCTGAAAAAGAATTTCTGCAGGGTGGAGCTTTTGGAAAGCCCCTATCCTCTGCATATCCGCCTGGTGGTAAGAGGAGAAAGCCATGAGGCGGAGGTGGAGATCTGCTCCTCCCACACCAATATTGTGTTGTTAAAAAGGGACGGGCAGGTGCTTTTCCAGAAGGAAAAAGAGGATCCTGAGGAAGCCTCAGAGGATTTTTTAAATTTAAAAAATATCAAGGAGTTTGCGGATACGGTGCCTCTTTCTTGGGTGCAGGATATGATAGAGCGGCAGATCCGCTATAATATGGACATTGCAAAAGAGGGCCTTAAGGGAGAGTATGGTCTTGGAATCGGAAAGATCATTAAAGAAGCTTATCCTGACTCCATCGGCACCAAAATGAAGGCCTGGGCAGCAGCAGCTTCCGAGGCCAGAATGGGCGGCTGCGACCTGCCCGTGATCATAAACTCTGGCAGCGGCAATCAGGGAATCGCTTCCTCTGTGCCTGTGATTGTTTATGGGGAGGAAAAGGGAGCGACGCAGGAAAAGCTGTATCGTGGGCTTGTGTTCTCCGCCCTTTTGACCATCTGGCAGAAAAGCTTTATCGGAAGGCTGTCCGCTTTCTGCGGGGCAGTGTCCGCCGCCTGCGCCAGCGGGGCGGCCATGACCTATCTGGACGGCGGTTCCCTGGAGGAAATTAAGATGACCATTTACAATACCCTGGCGGATACGCCTGGGATCATCTGCGACGGGGCGAAGGTCTCCTGCGCGGCTAAGATTGCTTCCAGCCTGGATGCCGCCTATATGGCCCATAACCTGGCGGCCAGAGGGAAATCCTATCAGCCAAACACCGGAATTTTGAAGGAGGATGTGCAGGAGACGGTAAGCTGTGTGGGATACATTGGAAGAGAGGGGATGCGTCAGACGGATTTGGAAATTCTGCGCCTGATGCTGGAATCATAAAAAGGAATCATATTTGGAGGGTGTCTTTGACACTCTCTTTTTATATTGCAATGAACTTTGGAGCTGACGTATAATGGACAAAGGAGGAAGGCGCTATGAGACCAAAGAAGCTGATTTTGTCCGCCTGGGGGCCTTATAGAGGCCGGGAGGAGGTTGACTTTTCCAAATTTGAGAAAAACGGAATTTTTCTGATCACGGGGGCCACCGGAGCGGGAAAAACCACCATATTTGATGCCATCACCTATGCGCTGTACGGGGCCTTGAGCGGAGCAGAGCGGGATAAGGAGAGAAGCAGTGTGCGAAGCGATTTCGCGGATGCAGGCACGCCTACCTTTGTGGAGCTTGTCATGGAGCATGGTGGAAAAACCTACCAGATAAGAAGAAATCCGGAATATTACAGACCCAAAAAGCGGGCCAAAGCAGGCGGCGTTACGAAACAGAAGGAGAATGCGGTGCTTGTTATGCCGGACGGAAGGGTTGTGGAAGGCGTGAGAGAAGTAAATGCAGCCCTTCTGGAGCTTTTGGTGCTGGATTACCAGCAGTTTAAAAAGATTTCCATGATCGCCCAAGGGGAGTTTGCAAAATTTTTGTCAGCCTCCCCCAGGGAAAAAACAGGGATTTTCCGGGAAATTTTCGGCACAGGAGTCTATGAGAGATTCACTCAGGAGCTGGGGATGCGTTCCAGAAGGCTGTATGGGAGCTTTATGGAGCAGAAAAGCAAGCTGGATGAAGATGTCAGTCTGCTTGCGCACTCTCTGGAAAAGGATATCTGGCCAGAGGAGACGTCAAAGGAGCTTGAGCGCCTGACACAGACCCAGGAGAGAAATTATGAGGTAATTAAGGAATGTCTGCAGAAAATGGAGGCTTTGGCGGGAGAAAATGCCCATTCTGCCCAAAAAGAGTATGAGGAGGCGGAAAAAGCGCTGGAGCGGCAGACTGAGGAGATTCGCGCCAGGGAAGAGGAGAACCGCCGGATAGAGCAGCTGGAGCAGGCATGGCGAGAGCTTTGTGAACTGCAGGAAAGGGCTGGGGAGTTTTCGGAGAGGGAGCTAAAACTAAGAGGGGCTGTGAATGCAGCTTTTGTGGAAAGCGTGCGGGAGAAAGAAAGGCAGCTTGCGGATCAGCTTTTGCAAAACAGGGATGAGGAGAAGCGGCAGGAGAAAGAGCTTTTGCATCTGCAAAAAGAGGCTGGGGAGCTGGAGGCAGTCCTGGGACAAGAGATGCGGATCAGAGAGCTTTTGGAAACGGCCAGGGAAAAAGAGGAGCTTGCCCTTGCTTTAAAGCAGCTTAACGCCCAGCTTACGGATCAGCTTGCGGAATTGGAACGAGGGCAGCAGACTTACCTTGCAAAGGAGAAGGAATATTGGGAGCGGAAAAGGGAATATGAGGATGCGGAGCAGAAAAGGCGGCTGTCGGCCATAGGGCTGGCGGCGTCCTTGCTTGAGGAAGGGAAGCCCTGCCCTGTGTGCGGCTCCGTGGTACATCCGGCTCCTGCAAAGCTTAAGGAAGGTGTTTTGGCTGAAGGAGAGCTTTCCCGGCAGAAGAAAATAATTACGGATATGGAGGCGAAGCAGAAGGAGCTTCATGGAGAGCTGGCGGGGAGAAAGAGCCGGGCAGACGACCTGCGGCACAGAATTGAGGAAAAGGAAGAGAAGCTTTCGGAGCGGAAGAAGGCCTTAAGTGAGGAACAAAATCAGATCTGCCTGGAATATCTTGCCATGGAACCGGATAAGGCCGAGGCGCTTTTGAGCAGGCGGTGCGGAAGGGCAAGAGAGATTAAGGGGCTTTTACAGGAGAAGGAGAGAACTTGTAAAAGACTGAAAGACCAGGGAGAAGAGCTTATGGAAAGGCACAGGGAGGCCAAGGAAGCCTTCAAGAGCGCGCTTTCAGAGTATGGCTTTTCCAATGAGGAAGAATACAGCCGCGCAAGACTTCCTATTGGGGAAAGAGAGAAGCTGGAAAGGGAGCTTGCCGACTATCAAAAGAGGACGGCGGCTGTAAGGGAGCTGTACGAGCATTTAAACAGTCAGGTGAAAAAGAAGGAAATCCAGGACCTGCAGCAGCCAAGGCAGATACAGGAGGAGCTGAGGAAGAAAAAGAGCATCGTTTTGGACAGACACAGGCTTTGGGAACAGCAGAGCGCCCTGCTTAAAAAAACCAGGGAAGTGATGGAACAAAAAAGAAGGCGTATGGAGGAGGCGGAAAAAGAATACGGCTATGTGAAGGATCTGGAGAACATGGCCTGCGGGAACAACCCAAAGAGGCTGGTGTTCGAGCAGTATGTGCTGGCCGGCTTTTTTGAGGAAATCCTAAGAGCCGCAAATCTGCGCCTTGGGAAAATGACTTCGGGACGCTATGAGATGTCCCGGGCGGGAGAAGTGGGAGACGGAAGGATAAAGGACAATCTGGAGATTCAGGTGATGGACTATTACACCGGGAAATTCCGTTCCGTGAGGACGCTTTCCGGTGGAGAATCCTTTAAGGCTTCTCTCTGTCTGGCCCTTGGGATGAGCGATGTGATTCAGGCCATGAACGGGGGAATCCGGGTGGATACACTTTTTGTGGACGAAGGCTTTGGGGCCCTGGACGCAGAAAGTCTTGACCAGGCCTGTGATGCCTTGCTTGGCCTGGCAGGCCAAAATTGTCTCATTGGTATTATCTCTCACGTGCCGCAGCTTAGGGAGAGAATCAGTCAGCAGCTTATCATAGATAAAACCGGCGGTGGAAGTCTGATCCGCAATGGTGTATAATAGGAG
>NZ_CEWDFQ010000115.1:0-8354 GCF_982438285.1 Acetatifactor sp.
CAGCATATCCTACTCCTCCTTTGGTGGTGTTTCTTTGTCCCGATATGCCGAGAGGGAGATGCGCTCCAGGAACCGCTCCATCTTGTAATTCCGCAACAGAATCTGCGCATCCGCAGCGTTTTTCCTGGAAAGGTTGCGGATTAAATCTTTTAGCTGCCTTGCTGTTTTTATCATAAAAGTACCTCTAAATACTGCCGTAAAATCTTCTCGACCCGGAACAGCTTTGCGTAGCGCATCAGCGTCCGAAGGTCCTTATCCTTCCGTCTGGCATACGCTTTCAAAGCGCCCTGGAAGGTCTGCATCTCAATATGGTTCCGGCTGCGGATCAGGTCGCAGATCGTCCGTTCCATATCGTAGACTGGCACATCATGGCCGAAAGGCGTCTGCATCGTAATCAGGCCGACCTCATGCAGCTCCGCCTTGATCGTAAAGACCTGTACGCCTTCCTCCTTCAGCTTGGTCGGGTTATAACCGGTTTTGACCGTGACCGTATATTGTAGGGGCTCCCGGTCTGTCATGTCATGGAAGAACAACGCCGTGTCATGGGAAAAGACAACCTGAGAAAAGCGGAGGTTCAGCAGATACATTGCATCCACCCAGGTATCTTTGGAGAGATACATTCCATGCGCCACGCGCTCCAAATCCCTTGACCGCACATAGTTATAAAAAACAGGTTTTGAAATTCCGGCAGATACCGCCTGCTCAGTGCGCAGCATCCCATCCTGATTTTTCAGCAGATGGTCCAGCTGTTCAAATTGACTCATAGTATTACTTCCTTTCATACTAATATTATAAGCAATATTAGTGTGAAAGGAAAGTCATGGTTGTACCGAAGGAAAAAATTTCTGACATTGCCTTGTGTGGTGCTTTCTCCTTTCCGTTCCCATGGATTCGCCCTATGTTGTGCAATGCCTGCTCATTTACGTTTCGCCATTTCTACTGTGGTTTCTGTTCGTCAGGCTACGATTTCGCTGTCTTTTCTTCTCGCCTGCATCACGATGTAAACCTTGGGGTTCGTCGGCAACTACGCCCCTTGTGGACTTCCACCACAGACTGGCGGCATGCCTGTCATACATAAAAAAGGAGCGTTTCATTTTGAAACAGCTCCTTTTTGCCAATCTGCCTTCTGAAAATACTTCCAACTTAGTCCAGCTTCAATATCATTTCCAGTATTCTCTTTACGCATGCCTCAATTTCTTCTCTGGTGATATAGCCCTGACGCAAGGCTTCCTTTACTCTTTCCGGATAGCCCGCAGGCATTTTTAAATCATTTCCAGCCTTAATCTCACGGTAATGCTCGCCATGGGTCCACCAATCCGTAGTAACCATTCCTTTATAGCCCCACTCTCCTCTCAAAATGCCTGTTATCAATTCCTCATTTTCAGAGGCCTGCACTCCATTTATCAAATTATATGACGTCATGATTACATAGGGATCTGCCTCCTTTACAATGATTTCAAATGCCTTTATATAAATTTCTCTCAAGGCTCTTTCCGAAATACGGGAATCACTGTCTTTCCTGTTGGTTTCCTTGTTATTGCACGCAAAATGCTTTACACAGGCTCCTATGTGCAGCGATTGTACTCCTCTCACCATTGCCGCCCCCATTTTTCCAGCCACCAGAGGGTCCTCTGAATAATATTCAAAATTTCTTCCACAGATGGGATTTCTGTGAATGTTAACCGCAGGCGCAAGCCATAGGGCAATATTATTCTCCTTAATCTCCTCTGCGGCCGCCAGCCCGATTTCTTCGGCCAGCCTGGTATTCCAAGTACAGGCAATCAGCGTTGCACAGGGAAATGCAGTGGTATTAATGCCGCATTCGGGTGCTATGCGAA
This sequence comes from Acetatifactor sp., assembly GCF_982438285.1. Classification (NCBI taxonomy): domain Bacteria; kingdom Bacillati; phylum Bacillota; class Clostridia; order Lachnospirales; family Lachnospiraceae; genus Acetatifactor; species Acetatifactor sp. The sequence continues at coordinate 1,839 of NZ_CEWDFQ010000115.1, forward strand.
GTCCGGCAGGACCATCCGCCGTCATAACATTCGGTATTCCATATTCCGGCAGATTTCCGATGCCGTAGGTATTCGCAACCCCCGTATTGGGCTGTCCTCCCAGCAGATGAATCAAATCCTCATTCGAAATGGCATTCACAAATTCGTCCAGACTGATTTTCCCATTGGCCACATCCAGCAATTTGGGGATTTCTGGATTCCACAGCTCGGCATAAGATATTTTTTTTCTGCCTCTGATTGCAGGAGCGTAAGCTTCCAGTGTTTTTTTATCCTGACGGGGCAATCCGGCTTCCTCACAGGGCTTACTCTGCGGCAGACTTTCAAAGCTTCCGTCTGCCAAAAGCCGTCTTTCCAGCTGACGGGGCGCAACACGGGAGTTAAGCCTCTCCACAATAACCGATTCTTCCAAAGAATATGTGAAATCCAGCTTTTGCACGTTCCTGACATTATTCCCTATATAAAAATAGTAATTTCCCGCTTCCATCACATAAGAGGATACACATATTTTTCCTAAGTCATCATAGGATGCCATATCCTTTACAGCAAAGGACATACTCAGCATCACGCTTTCGTCCGGCTGCAGCTCATCTGTTTTGGAAAAAGCAATCAGCTCCCTGCAAGGCTTGCCAAGCTTTCCCTGGGGCGCCTGATAGTATACCTGAACAACCTCTTTTCCGGCACGCTTTCCCACATTGGTTACCAGTGCCTTTATTTCAATCGTGCCGTCCTTCTGTGCTATTTCTGATGGTGTTATTTCAAAATCCGTATAAGACAGTCCGAAGCCAAAGGGATAGTTTACCTTCTCATACACCCCCGGTACTGTTTCAAAATAGCGGTAGCCCACATAGATATCCTCCGTGTAATCCACATAATGGACGGATTTATGGAAATCATTCACAAACGGATAATCTTCCAAAGCAACCGCAAAGGTGTCCGTCAGCCTGCCCGATGGATTGACATCACCGCACAATATATCAGCCATAGCCAATCCGCCTTCCATTCCGCCCTGCCATGCCATCAACACTGCAGAAATTTCCTCACAGTCTTTAAACCAGGAGGTATCTATAAACCCTCCTACATTCAATACGACAATCACCTTCTTGAAGTTTTCCTTCACGGTTTCCACCAGTTTCTGCTCGCTTTTTGTCAGATAAAAATCCCCATTTTCAAAAATGCTTGCACTCAGCTCCATCTGTTGGACTTCGACTTCATAAAGCGCATAACCATCTTCATTCACCTGGCATTTTCTGTCCCAGCCTTCCCCAGAGAAACGGGAAATGGTTATAATCGCCGTATCTGTATAATCCCTGGCGGCTTCCAAAAGCGCGGCAGGCAGCTTTGGCTCTCTGCTCATGCCCGGTACTGCCCCTTCTTTATATTGCTTTTGCATCTCTTTCTCATAAAACCGGGAGAGCTCATGGAAAATATGCACTTTTTCTTCCTCTTCCTTGATTTTCAGTCCTTCATACAAATTACGCACATAAGCGACCGTAACCTCTCCGCTTCCTCCGCCCCCTTTTACATAATCAATGGAGCCTTTTCCAAACAACGCTACTCTCTCCCCCTTATTCAGCGGAAGCGTATCCGTTTCGTTTTTCAAAAGAACCATTCCTTCTCCCGCGGCCCTTCTGGACAACGCAATGTGCTCACTGCTTCCTGTTGCCCTTCCTGCATTACCTTTCAGCGGCAATACGGGCTGATATAACATTCTCTGCCATTTTCCCATTTCTATCCATCCTTGTATTTTAGAAAAGGGGGCTGTGAAACAGCCCCCAAGCCTATTAATTACCACCAAATTCTGCATTCAGTTCATCAATCACAGGCTGAATTTGATATTGCTGTTCTTCTATCCAATTTCTCCAGTTGGTTTCCACATCCCCTTCCTCCAGAACCAATTCCGCATATTCATTAATCCAGTTATAACTAAGCTTATTCTTCGCGTCTGAGCTGTACAACTGCACATCCCAGTCAATAGATGGAATGGTCTCCTCATCACCCATTTCATATTTTTCTTCATATAGCTGCACTACCCTGTCCCGGAATTCCTTTCTGTAGGAAGGATTGATCAGCTGGAATTCATCTGCCAGAATATACATTGCATCATAGCAGGGATATACGGAAGGATACTTCTCACTTGCTACCGTATCTCCAAGCAGGGACACTACTTCACCATTTTCATCATATTCCCAGTCAACGCCTTCAAATCCCATACGGAGGAAGATATTGTTCTCTTCGCTGGAGGCGAAATCCATCATATCCATATATCTCTCAAATTTTTCCTGAGAAATATCAGGAGAGAAAATAACGGTTGTCCAATAATTAATCTGCTCCGGGCTGTGATATTTTCCATCCTCGCCTATAACAAAGCATGTGTGTACGGTATCATCATACGCAAGCCCCAGATTATCCCTCATGCTGGTTTCGCACTGGGTCATGGCACCGGCCATACCCTGCATCATAGTAGCGCCGGCAACACCGGTTACGTTAAACTCTGCATTATCGTCAGTGCCGGTGTAGGCATAAAACTCCGGACTGATCAAGCCTTCCTGAAATGCCTGCTGATACAGCTTCAAGCCGGTGAGCGTGTCCTCATCAGCCGGTCCCCACTGATAATTGCCGTTCTCGTCCTTGTAAAATCCGCCTTCTGCATAGGTTGAATTTGATTTTACAAAGAAGTTCAGCGCCATTTCTGGTCTTACGGCAATCGGTACAAGCGCACTGCCCACATTGCCAGGATCCTGCTCTTTAATCAGTTTTGCGTATTCCAGAAGCTCGGATACCGTATAATAATCTTTTAGCTCAAATCCTACCGCTTCCGCCCAGTCCTTTCTGAGATACACGGTTATATGAGGCACTACCTTCTCCGTTGGCTTTACTGTTGAGAAAATCGGTTTCGGCAAAATATAGGTTCCGCCAACCATTTCCTCCAGTGCAGGCCCTAACTGGGAGTCTTCATATGCTTTCGCCACATTCGGCCATCTTTCCTTCCAATCGTCGGGAAGCCTGTATATTAATCCCTGATCAATGTAATTCATTGCTTCGCCGTGATTGTAGTCCCATGTGGCAACGTCCGGCATATCCCCGGAGTTAATCCATACCCGAAGCCTTTCAGCCCAGTTATCCCAAGATAAGCCAATCACATCCCATTCAAAATTGAATTTCTCGGTCCACCATTTTGTAAATTCATCACCATTGTTATAGTCTACAGACTCATTTACCTGAACGGAAGCCAGGCTGATTACCAGGTGCTCTGAATAATCCTTTTCCGCTTCCCCCGACGCAGCGTCTCCTGTCTGCTCTGCAGAAACACTATCCGTTGCACCGGCCGTGTCAGTCGTATCGGTTTCCTGTGAGCCGCAGGCACTGAGTGCCAGCGTTACCGTCGCTAAAATTACTGCCATTAACCTTTTCTTCATATTTACCTCTCATTCCGCCGCGCAAGCGGCTTTGTAATCAATTTCTGCTGCACATACTGCCACGTATCATGCTTTTACCGCCCCAATCATCACTCCTTTCACAAAATGCTTTTGCAGGAACGGGAATACACACATTACAGGTATAATCGTGACAACAACCGCTGCCATTTTTATTGCAGTATCAAATGCGTATTCATCCATAGCCACAACGCCCATACTGGAAATTTTTGCTTTTACCTGCGAATCTATTACAATACTGCGTAGAACCAGCTGCAAAGGCTGCAAACTGCTTTTCCGGACAAATATCATCGAGTTATACCATTCGTTCCATCTGTCTACTATATAAAATAATGTTATCGTAGCAAATATCGGTTTTGAAAGAGGCATGATAATGTAGAAAATCATTCTCCAGTCTCCCGCGCCGTCCAGCTTTGCAGAATCCGTCAGCGATTCCGGAATTGAGGCGAAAAAGTTGCTCATCAATATTGCATTAAAGGTATTCACGCCATAAGCCAGAATAACCGCCCATATGGTATTGGTAAGATTCAATGTTCCCATAACCAGATACAGGGGAATAATACCGCCTCCAAACAGCATGGTAAACAAAATCAATCCTCTGATCAGCTTTCTGCCCGGATAATTTTTGCGGCTCAGGCCATACGCCAGGCAGGTAGTCAGAAACAGATTCAGAGGTACACCAAGTATCAGGTACAAAAAGGTCGTTCTAAAGCCGATCCATATCCTTCCGTCCCCAAGCAGAGCCCGGTATGCATCAAGCACCGGATTTTTTGGGAAAAGCAGCAGCGGCGTTTCCATGTATTCTTTCTGGGTGGTAAATGAAATGACCACCATATTCCAGAAAGGAAATAAAATAATAATCCCTCCCAGCGTCAGTATCAGAAACACTACAACATCCATACTGCCAATCTTTTTCTTTCTGCTGTTTTTCATATGCTTCCTCCTAACCAAACAAACCGTTTCCGCCAAATAGCCTGCTGCCCCGGTCAGCAATTAACAGCAGCACCATATTTACAATGGAGCGGAACAGACTGACCGCCATGGAAAATCCGAAATCCGGCGTAGCCTGGAAGGTAATCCGGTAAATATACATATCCAGTATTTCTCCGGCTTCACGAACCGCAGCATTTGTCATATTAAATATCTGATCAAATCCCGCGCTCATGATTCCTCCAGCTGCCAGAATAAACATAACGACGATTGTGGGCATTATATTGGGAAGCGTAATGCGCAGCATTTTCTGCAGCCGGGTAGCCCCATCGATATCCGCAGCCTCATACTGCTCCTGATCAATTCCCGAAATTGCGGCCAGATATATAATGCTTCCCCAGCCAGCCTCCTTCCATATATCCGTGATATACAGCATGGGTTGGAATAAATTCTTATCTCCCAGAAAATTAAAGGTTTCTCCGCCGAATAAATGGATAATTGCATTAACGATGCCGTCATATGCCAGGATATTCCTCAATACACTGGCAATTACAATCCATGACAGGAAATGTGGAAACGTGAAAACCGTCTGCAGCACCTTTTTATACCTTCTCAGGCGGAGTTCATTAAACAAAAGGGCTAAGATGATCGGCATGGGAAAGGTAATCAGTAATCGCAGGATGTTTATTTTCAATGTCCTTCCCACAGAATTCCAGAATTCAACATCCTGAAACAGGTTTTCAAAATGCTCCAGACCAATCCAGGGACTTCCCAAAATTCCCAGATTCGCTTTATAATCCTTAAAAGCCAGCGTCAACCCGCCCATGGGAACATATACAAATATCAAATACCATAAAAGCGCCGGAAAAAGGACAATATATATTGTCTTGTTTTTCCATATCTGTTTCAAAAGCCTTTTCCCTTTTTCCATCCTCTTAAGGTCTCCTTCCTTTGCACAATGCTATTCTTCCACGCTGTATAACGCAAGATTCCTTATAGTTATGGTTCCGTCATTTACAAACAGACCAGCCCGATATGCGCCTGTGTTGGCGATTCCAGAGTTAAATACCATTTCATCATTAATATATAATTCGATGGTGTTGCCGATCAGCAGCATTCTAAAATGATATTCCGTGTTTTCTTCAAACAGATACTCTCTGCAATTAGCCATATCCCACTGGGCGTTGGTCAAATACACTCTGTCATTTTCCAAATCAATCGCCAGAATATGATTGAGATCATTCAAAAGCTTTCCGTCTCCCTGGTTCGATAAAACGATTCCCAGCATCGAGCAGCGGCTTTCGGCATCCATTACAAACTCCAGCTCCATATTGTTGGCCATGCCCCTCATTAAAAACGGCTGCCAGCTGTCATTGTCGGTCGTGCACCTGTAAACATCACCGTCCTTCTCCCAGACACCTCCCTTTGTGTTCCATGCAAAGCTGGTGTTGGGCTGAATCGCAATAGCGTCCTCCAATGTGCCGGTTCGAATGCCTTCCAAAAGGTCTGCTGCATAATACAGACGCAAATGCCCTTCCTCGTTTACAGCAACATCCTTTGGCAAGGAAACCACGGACTGACCATTGTTGCTGTCCGTATACAAAACTCTCCTTTTGCCATTAAAAACAATGCTCCGGGAACTATATCCACTGCCAAGCTGTCCTCCCATCATGACATTATCGTCCGGATTTTCCACAAAGGGCCCTGTTGGAGAATCCGCTGTCGCATAAATCTGTGCCCTGGTAATATACGGATCTGAAAAACCGCTGATACATCCATTATTCTTGGCAGTGGTAAGGGTCATATACCATTTATCCCCGATTTGGAACACATCAATCATCTCCGGCATAGCCACGCTTTCCGGCGCATAAGCGATTCCCAACTGCTCCCAGTTGAGAAGATCCGTGGAATATGCCACACCGGCTACCGATGTAGGGGTCGTCATTCCGGTATCTGCAGAAGCCACAAAATATCCCCAGTATCCTTCCCCCTCTTCATCTTTCACGACCAGCATATCACGGCAATCCACCGTCGCCCCCCAGTCTGCATGATTGCTCACATTCTCATTGGCAAAGGTAATGAACCATTCCTCATCCGGTACAAGAACAGGATTTCCCTCATATTCTTCCCATTCATACATATCCTTTGAGGC
>NZ_CEWDFQ010000116.1:0-8339 GCF_982438285.1 Acetatifactor sp.
GAGGTAAATTCCAGGGCCGGCACAGGAGTGAAAAACATACAGGGGCTTGTCAGGGAAGCCTGCAGGGAAAAAATAGAAAGGGACAAAAAAAGAGGTATTGTAAACAGGCCAGTGAGGGCTATGGTGGCGGGGATACCCAATGTTGGGAAGTCAACCTTTATCAATACCTTTGCCGGGAAGGCCTGCACAAAGACGGGGAATAAGCCTGGAGTCACCAAGGGAAAGCAATGGATACGGCTGAATAAAAATCTGGAGCTTTTGGATACGCCGGGTATTCTGTGGCCGAAATTTGAGGATCAGGAGGTGGGCAGGAGGCTGGCTTTTATAGGTTCCATGAACGATGAAATTCTGCTCAAGGGGGAACTGGCCTGTGACTTGATCAAAGTGCTCAGGCAGCTTTATCCGGATGCCTTAAGCAGCCGCTACGACATAGAGCTTCGGGGAGAAGAGCCGGAGATTCTTAAGGAAATTGCCAAGAGCAGAAAATGCTATTCCAAGGGGGAAAGCCTGGATATAGAGAAGGCTTCCGCTATTTTGCTGGAGGATTTCAGGAGCGGCAGACTGGGAAGAATTACACTGGAGCAGCCAGATGAAGGATGCGAGGATTAAACAGATATGAATAAAGTAATGAAAGAAATGCTTACTACGGGCTTGTATCTTTTATGTGTGCTGTGTATTACCTACTTTATTATCACCTTTGTGGGCCAGCGCACTGAGGTGGAGGGGGAATCTATGGAAACCACCCTTTCCGACGGAGACAACCTGATTGTGGATAAGATTACTTACCGTTTCAGTGAACCTCAGAGATTTGATATCATTGTGTTTCCTTTTCAATATCAGGAGAATACCTATTATATCAAGCGCATTATCGGACTTCCGGGGGAGACCGTGCAGATTGATCAGAACGGAACGATCTATATTAATGGGGAAATTCTTGTGGAAAATTACGGCAAAGAGGTAATTCGTGCGGACAATAGGGGAATTGCGGCAAATCCGGTTGTTTTAGGAGAGGATGAGTATTTTGTCATGGGCGATAACCGCAATAACAGCAGTGACAGCCGCACGGAAATTGTGGGGAATATCCATAGGGATGACATTATCGGCAGAGCCTGGCTGAGAATATGGCCCCTTTCTGAATTCGGCATTCTAAAGCACCAATGACGCAGAGGTGAAGGGATACATGAAAAAGATTGAGGAGATCAGGGAATTGTTTCAGGCAGCTTGTTTCGATGAGCTGCCTGAATTAATAGAAAGCTATGAAAGGGATGCAAGGCAGGGCGTGCAAAAGCTGGTAAGCTCTGCACAAAAAAAGCTGACCCTTTTGGAGAAAGAGAAAGAGAGACTGGAAGGACTTAAGGTCTATGAAAAAAAGTATGACAGCTATGGAGCTATCTGCGGTGTAGACGAGGCGGGAAGAGGCCCCCTTGCCGGGCCGGTGGTGGCGGGGGCTGTGATCCTGCCAAGAGATTGTGATATTTTATATATAAACGATTCTAAGAAGCTGTCCGAAAAAAAGAGAGAAGAGCTGTACGATGTGATTGCTGGGAGGGCCAGAGCCTGGGCAGTGGGGATTGTGCTGCCTGAGAGAATTGACGAAATCAATATTCTGCAGGCTACCTACGAGGCAATGCGCCAGGCCATAGGAAAGCTTACACTTATGCCGGAGCTTCTTTTGAACGATGCGGTGACCATTCCCGGGGTGGATATCCCACAGGTGCCCATTATCAAGGGTGACGCCAAGAGTATTTCCATAGGAGCTGCCAGTATTATGGCCAAGGTCACAAGGGACAGGATCATGCGGGAATATGACAGCATTTTTCCGCAGTACGGTTTTGCGGAAAACAAGGGCTACGGCAGCCCGGCGCATTTGGAGGCGCTGCGCAAATATGGTCCCACTCCCATCCATCGGAAAAGCTTTATCAAAAACTTTGTGACGGATTAAGATTTGAGGAAGCCTATGAAACTGACACAGCTATTTACGGGAGAAAAGCAGATAGAGGATGCAGCCAGGGCAAAGAAAGAGGCTGAGAGCGCCGGAACGGGAAGCAAAGCTTCATTGGGACGGCAGATACGTGCGCTTGTACCGGGGCAGACACTTCGGGGAGAGGTTATCTCCAGAAACGGCAGTGAGGTCTCTGTGCGTCTTGCAGAGGATATGGTGATAAACGCCAGAGTGGAGCGCAGTCTGAATCTGGAAACCGGAAAAAATATGACCTTTGAGGTAAAAAACAACGGAAGCACGTTGGTTTTGAGCCCTCTGTTTGAAAATATGGCAGCCGACGCAAATGTGCTGAAGGCCATTGAAATGGCAGGACTGCCTGTGAATGACACCACAGTATCCATGACAGAGCTTCTTATGAGGGCAGGACTTTCCATTGATAAAAATACCCTTCAGCAGGTATACAGAGAGGCTGGAAGCTTTCCTGACGCAAGCATAGAGGACATTGTGGACCTGCACAAGCTGGGGCTTCCTGTGAATGAAAATAATCTGGCGCAGATTGCTTCCTATAAAAATTTTACCTATCAGCTGGAGACAGGGCTTTACAGCCTGATGCAGGAGCTTCCCAGAATGCTTGCAGAGATGGCGGCAAAAGGTGATGTGCAGGGGGCGGTCAGGCTTCTGCGGGAGATTTTTTCCTTGCTGCAGGAAACAGTAATGCCTGCCGGGGAGACTTCTTTGACAGCAGAACAGCTTCCTTCGGGATTGAATGGAACAGTCCAGATGCGGGCACAGGAAAGTCCGGCAGGGCAGGCTGTGCTTGAAGCGGTGTTTGGACAGCAAGGCAAGGGACAGCCGGAGGTACAGCCTGGAATGGAACAAGTGCAGGCCAGTCAGGGCCAGGCAGTACAGACAGAACAGGGACAGGTGTTGATACAGCAGGGGCTGGAAGAGCAGGCAGCGGCCCAGTATGGGCCGGAAGGACAGTCTGAGATAGAACAGGGAGCAGCACAGACGGAACAGGTGCCGGTGCAGCAGAGTCTGACAGAGCAGCCAGCAGGGAACCGTCCCTCCATGGGAGCTTCCCTGGAATCGTCCCTGGAGAGCCTTCTGAAACAACTGTGGGCTGAAAAGGGTTTGGGGAAGGAAAGCGTCATAAGAGAAATCCGGGCGGCTCTTTCACAAAACCTGCAGGAGGGCTTTACGCTGACCCTGGAGGAGGCCTCGGATTTAGGGCAGGTGGAAAGGTTTTATCAGCGGCTGGGCAGACAGCTGAAGGCCCTGACACAGGTATTGGAGGAAGGGGGGCAGACAGCCTCCGGAGCTTTTAAGGCTGTTTCGAATCTTTCCGGAAATTTGGATTTTTTACAGCAGGTAAATCAGCTTTTTACATATATACAGCTTCCGCTTAAGCTGCAGCAGGGCGGCGCCCACGGGGATTTGTATGTTTTTACCAACAAAAAAAATCTTGCGGCATCCAAAGGGTCCCTCAGCGCACTGCTCCATCTGGATATGGAGCATCTTGGGCCGGTGGATGTGTATGTGACAATGCAGAGTGAAAGGGTAAGCACACGGTTTTATGTGAAGGACGAGGAAATGCTGGACTTTTTGGAGCAGCATATGGAGCTTTTGACAAAGCGGCTGCAGAAAAAGGGCTATGACTGCAGCTTTTCCATGCAGGTGAGGGAAGAAAAGGAAAAGAAGACGGGGGGCATGGAACCTTTCCTGGGACAGGAAAGCCATGTGCCTATGGGACATTATGCTTTTGATATGAGAGCATAAGAGAAGGCGGAAGGGATGAGAGGAGACGTGGCAGAAAAGGAAAACAGGACAAAACAGGCGATTGCCCTGGAGTATGATCCCAGTGAGGAAGCGCCAAAGGTAATCGCCAGCGGCAAGGGGATTTTGGCGGAAAGGATCATTGAAAGGGCAAAGGAGCATGATGTACCCATCCACAGAGACGACAAGCTGGCTGATACACTGTCCCGGCTGCAGATCGGCGATATGATACCGCCGGAGCTTTACGAGGTGGTGGCGGAAATCCTGGTTTTTGTGGATTCTATGGATAAGCTGAGAAGCAAAATGAAAAAATGACAGAGTGAATGGGCTGTAGAAGGGGTGAATTTGAATCAACGGGAAACAGGGACAAAAAAGGAACAGCTTGCAGCAGAATATCTTAAGCAGCGGGGAGTGAGAATCCTGAAACAAAATTTTCGGGGCAGACAGGGAGAGATCGATATTGTAGGGATTCACCAGGGGTATCTGGTGTTTGTGGAGGTAAAGTATCGCAGAACCCACAGCATGGGAGGCGCGCTGGAGGCTGTAACGTTAAAAAAGCAGCAGAAAATCTGCAGGACGGCAGATTTTTACCGCTGCAGCCAGGGAATTGGAGATTTTGCGCCGGTGCGCTATGATGTGGTCGCCATACAGGGAGAGGAAATCCGCTGGATAAAAAATGCTTTTCCACACAGGTATGCAGGAGGAAGATAATTTGTGTTTCAGATAGTGAGAGAAGAGAGAGTATCAGGAAAGGTTTTGAAGCAAAACTGTATGGGCGGGGTGGAGTATCTTACATTCCGGCCCTTGAGGCTTCTGGACTTGCGGAACATTTGTTCAGTACTCGTCTGGGAGGGTGCAGCAAGGGGATTTTTTCCTCCATGAATCTGAGCTTTTCAAGAGGTGATGATCCCGGGGCCGTGCTTTCTAATTATGAACGCATTGCTAAGATTCTTCACTGCAGTGTAGCGGACATGGTTTCGTCGAAGCAGACTCATACGGTAAATATCCGGCTGGTGACGCAGGCAGACCGGGGAAAGGGGATTGTACGGCCTCTTGACTATACGGATGTGGATGGCCTGATCACGAAGGAGAGGGGAATTGCTCTGGTGACCACCTATGCGGATTGTGTGCCCCTTTATTTTCTGGACCCGGTTCATGAGGTGATCGGGCTTGCCCACTCCGGCTGGCGGGGAACTGTGATGGAGATGGGAAGGCATATGGCGGAGGCCATGTGTGAAAATTTCAATACCAGACCTGAGGAGCTGATTGCTGCCATAGGCCCCGCCATCTGCAGTGACTGTTACCAGGTGGGAGACGATGTGGCCGGGCAGTTTAAAGAGATGGAAGTGGGCTTTTCGGACTTTCTGGAGGAAATCTGGGAAAAGGAAACCTTGACCGGAAGGGGAGGAAGCCTGCCCCGGGTATTGCGGCCCGGAGGCGCCTGCGGAAAATATCAGCTGAATCTGTGGCTCGCCAATTTGCTGATTCTTAGAAAGGCGGGAATTCCCCTTGAGAGGATATCTGTAGCAGATGTCTGTACCTGTCATAACCCTTCCTATTTGTTTTCCCACAGGGCATCTGGTGGCAGAAGAGGAAATCTTGGTGCGTTTTTGATGTTGAAAAAGAAACCGGAGGAATTGTGTGAAAAATCACACTGATGTGCTGATTTTTCACACAGCTATTTGTTTCCGAGCGAAAACAAATAGCCATGATGGCAGACGCAAATTTGATATTTGCGTCGCCTCTTCGCGACAAGTCGCTCAGAAATGAGGAATAAAATGGCAAATATTTTAGTTTGTGACGATGACAGGGAAATTGTGGAGGCCATCGAAATTTATTTAAGTCAGGACGGTTACCGTATTTTCAAGGCATATGACGGCGAGCAGGCCATGGAGATTTTAAGGAAAGAGGAAATTCAGCTGTTGATCATGGACGTTATGATGCCGAAGCTGGATGGAATCCGCGCTACCTTGAAAATCCGGGAAAACAGCAGTATCCCTATTATTATCCTGTCGGCAAAGTCGGAGGATGCGGACAAGATACTGGGGCTGAATATTGGGGCGGACGATTATATTACAAAGCCTTTCAATCCACTGGAGCTTGTGGCAAGGGTAAAATCCAATCTGCGGCGTTATACCTCTCTGGGCAGTCTAAGCGGTGAGAGCAAATCCGTTTATCAGGTAGGGGGATTGGTGATAAACGATGATAACAAGCAGGTGACTGTGGACGGCGAGCCCGTGAAGCTGACTCCCATTGAATATAATATCCTGCTGCTTTTGGTGAAGAATCAGGGCAGAGTGTTTTCCATTAATCAGATATACGAGAGCATTTGGAATGAGGATGCCATCGGGGCGGATAACACGGTTGCCGTGCATATCCGGCATATCAGGGAAAAAATAGAAATCAACCCCAAGGAGCCACGATACATTAAGGTAGTGTGGGGCGTGGGATATAAGGTAGACAAGCAGTAGAAGCGAGGAGTCATGAAAAAGCCGACGTTTAAACGATTAGGACTGGAACTCATACAGCATCTGATGGCTATGGGAATTATGATTGCCATAGCTGGAATTTTATTTCATTCTTTTTTGACGGTAGAGTCTTTGCATGGAGTGAAAACCTATCAGATCGATCCTTTTTACACAGAGCCTGTCTTTGAGGATTCAGAGGTTTATCAGGATATCTTCAGGACGGCGGTGTCCGATGTCATGCGCCTGGCAGCCATAAAGTCCGAGCTTGAAACAGATGGAGAATTTGATCCCGGCAAGGAAGTGGATGTGACTGCGTTTGCAGAAAAAAGAGGGCTGGGAAACGACTGCGCCATAACTGCGGTATATGAGCTGGAGGATTTGATCAAATGGGGAAGAAACGGAGTGGAATACAATAACAGAGTGATGAGCATGTCCGATTTTTTGAATTATTTCGGACAGGTGGTTTCTGCGGAAAACTTTGCTCTGGATGAAAACGGACAGCTTTATTTCCGGGGATTTTATACGGGAAGGGCTGAAGTGGTGGACTGGGATGCGGATGCGGAGATGCCGGAGATGAGGGCAGAGGAGGAAGTGGCCGCCATAGAGGAAGCCCTGGGGGAATATACCAATGAACAGCTGGAGGATATGGCGTTTTCCTATATTATGGCGGAATATCCCGATGAGATCAGCGTATCCCGGGAGGATGACGGCAGCTTGAATGTATATTTCCCGCTGCTGGTGTGCAGGTATGAGACTGTGGACGGGGAGAGACAGCTGATTTCCTATGCGGATAACTGGGTGGATTATATGAAGCTGCAGGCAAACCTTACGGAGGCCATTGAAACCCTGACGGCGGAATATCAGCAGTATCAGGCCTGCAATGAGCTTTATCAGGAAGGGAATACCAATCTGATGTATATGGTGCGCATGACGGTTGACGAAGTCACGAGAACCTACACCAATGTGTCACAGCTTATGGAGGAGCCGGACAGTGAGGTGACGGAATACTTTTCCGAATACAGAAGATATCTCATTTATTATCCGGACAGCCTGGAGTTTACCGGCAATACGGTTTTGAGTGAGGATGAAATCCATCAGTATATTCAGGAGTATGCCTATGCGTATCCGGAGACCACGCACATCTGGATAGGCGTGGATAACACCTATGCCGTTTCTGGGGATGCTTTTTACAATGCACACAGCGCCTTTGACAGGATCGTGCCCAATATAGGGGTGATTACGGCGGCAATTATTGTTCAGGCCCTTGTATGGCTGAGTCTCTGGGTGTATTTGACCGCTACTGCAGGTGTGGGCATGGATGAAACCGGGAACCGGGTGAAGTACTTAAACGGCATAGATCATGTCTGGACGGAGCTGTGGGTGATTCTTGGCATTCTTGTCTGGTATGCAGCACTCTGGGGACGGGATCAGCTTCTTGAAATCGCAGATTCCGTATTCGCCGATTATGCAAGATTGTCCGGCGGGTTCATGCTGTATGAATACGGCTGCTTTGGAGCCTACGGCATCTGCGTGAGCGTGTTTTTCAGTCTGATTTGGTACAGTCTGGCACGGCGCCTGCGATGCGGAAATTTCTGGAGGGACAGCCTTCTATGCAGGCTTTTAACCTGCTGCAGGAATTTTGTGAAATTTATTTTCCGCCACAAAAATTCGGCGGTGAGTACCCTGATTCCTTATAATTTGTTTTTATTTGCAAATTTTGCTGCAGTTATCCTTGTGTATATGCTGCAGGAGCATAAAATGCTGGCGGCTGGTGTGATTTTCCTGGCGGTGATTTTGGATGTGACCATAGGAATGCTTTTGTTCCGCGACAACGGGGAACAGATTGAAATTGTGGAGGGCATCAACAGAATCCGGGACGGGGAAGTGGATTTTAAGCTGGACGTATCAAGCCTCCACGGAGCCAACAAGGAGATGGCGGATGCGGTGAACAATATTGGCGAGGGAATCCGCAAGGCGGTGAAAACCAGTATGAAGGATGAACAGATGAAAACGGATCTGATCACAAATGTATCCCATGATATTAAAACGCCGCTTACATCAATCATTAATTATGTGGACCTTTTAAAGAGAGAGGATTTTGAGGATCCGAAGATCCGGAATTATCTTCAGGTTCTGGAAGAAAAGGCATATCG
>NZ_CEWDFQ010000117.1:0-8330 GCF_982438285.1 Acetatifactor sp.
GCCACACACCTTAGATTTTTCTTTCCAAAAGATTTCAATACGCTGTTCATCGCAGACTACGATTTTATCTATATAGCGGTCCATCATATCCTTTGACAGCACCGCAGACCTGCCTGCGCTACCCAGCTTTTCCCTCTCACGTTCCATATTAACCTTAGATGCTTCCAGCTTTCTAAGAAGCTCATTCAAATCATTCAGCTTCTTTTCTGCTGATTCTGCCTCCATTTGATTCGAATGGAAGCTGTCTGTCCTGCCACTGGCATAATTCCGATAAGCCTCAAAATTCTGCTGCTTTATATTCTGTATCCTGGCTGCCAGCAGGCTCCCTTTCTCTTTCAGCTCCTTCATTTCCTCATCCAGCCTGTTTGCTGCCTCCACGCAGAGCCTCTCAAGCTCTCCCTCTGTCTCCAGTTTGTCCTGCATCATAAGCAGGACATACTGCTCTAAGAACATTGCATTGGCCTTATCCACACAATAATCCATTGCATTGGAATATCGGTTTTGACAGGTAAAATATGGATTAAGACCTGCACGGTAACTCAGATTTCTGCTGCAGCAGCCGCAGACCAGCTTCCCGGTAAGCGGATGTGTGGGATGACGCTGGGGATTCCTTTTCTTTCCACGCCCCTCCTGCACCTTGTCAAACACTTTCCTGTCAATAATCGGTTCATGGTGGCCGTAACTGACCAGCCATTCTTCCCGGGGCTTTCTGTGGTTTTTTCCGCCCACAAAGTCCTTTTCGTATTTCTTCTGCACTATGCTGCCGATATATATTTCATTTCTTAATATCTGGCATATAGTGCTGGCAGTCCACATAAACCGGTTCCCTTTAGGAATCCTGCTGGTTTTTCCTTTTTCCATCTTAAATTCAATGGGCGTCTTTACATGGGTCTCATTAAACAGTCTGGCAATCTCAGATGCCGTATATCCCTCTACGGTTAAAGAGTAAATGCGTCTGACAACCTCTGCTTCGTCCCCGGCAATCAGCAGGGCGTGTCTGTCCTTTGGGTCTTTCTCATAGCCAAACGGGCTGTTTCCGCTTACATACTGCCCCTGTTCCTTCCGCACAGCAAGGGCGGAACGCACCTTCCCTGATAAATCCTTGCTGTAAAGGTCGTATACAAGATTTTTAAAATTCACATCAATGTCCGCAATGCTGCCCTGATAATTGTCACTGTCATATTTGTCATTTAAGGAAATGAAACGGACGCCTAAAAAAGGGAATATTTGCTCAAGGTAAGAACCAAGCTCTATATAATCTCTTGCAAATCTGGAAAAATCCTTCACAATGATACAGTTGATTTCATTATTTCTTACCCGCTCAAGCATATCCTGCACGCCTGGGCGCTCAAAGTTGGTTCCCGTATAGCCGTCGTCACAAAACTCATGCAGGTCATAATCTGCAAAATGATCCTTCACATATCTTTTCAGAAGGCTTCTCTGCATTGTGATGCTGTTGCTTTCTTCCTTGCATCTGTCATCTTCTTTTGACAAGCGGATATAGATTGCAATCTGATACCTTTTCATTCTAAATGTCCTCCTTTCCAAACTGCACATCCTGCCTTCTGAAAGCAAATATTACCTTTACCCTGTGATCTGGATAGACTTCGATCCTGTGTATCAGAGTACGGACTGCTTCTGATGTCAGCTCTGTTTTTTCACTCCCCTTTACCAAAGTGCGCAGAAAATGGTTCTTCTGTGCCGTTTCAAAGTCTATTTTCTTTAATCTTTCTGCAATGTCTGCACTTTTCTTCTGCAGGAGAAGAGTGGTTTTATCGCTGCCTTCCTTTTCCCGCCGGAAGCTTTCCTCGTCCATTTCCCCCATGCGGTACTTCAGGTACTGCTCGCTTCCGAGCTTTTTTACATTTTCAATCCTTTTTTGAATGTGAAGAAGCTGCCTGTTCCATTCCTTCTTTTGGGCCTCTGCCTCCCGCTTATTGCTTTCCACAAGCTCTTTGGGACGCATTGCAGAAAGGGAAAATTCCTGCCGGACCGCTTCCTTTACAATATCGGTAAGTGATGCCAGGGTAATGCTTTTCGTAACGCATTTTTCCCCGTCAATCCGGTCCTTCTTAGGGCAGTTATAGCTGTATGTCCTCACCCTGTCTTTAGAGCTGAACTGTTTTATGGCAGTGATCCTTGTCATTTTCGAGCCGCAGTCACCGCAGAAAAGGACATCCGCAAATATGTCTTCCTCTACTGGAACCGCTTTGGAATATCCTTTCTTGTTGCAGTAAACAGATGATTTTTCAAACCTTGCGGCGGCTTCAAAAAACATATCCTCGCTGATGACTGCCTCATGGGTATGCTCTTTTACGGACCAGTCCCCGGAATCAATATCATGCCTGCTGCGCATCATGTAATCTTTTCCGCAGGTCCGCCCTTGCACAAGGCAGCCCATGTAGACCGGATTTGTCAGAATCATTTTTACGGTCTCCTTGGACCACTGCACAGGCTGCTCCCCGTCTCTAAAGTATATATTTCCTGTTTTGTGATATTCCGTAGGCCTGGCCACCCTGTTCTCATAGAGCCACTGTACAATCTCTTTCCTGTTTTTTCCGGAAAGAAACAGCTGAAATATCTTTTTTACAATATCCGATGTGGTTTCCTCAATAAAAAGACATTTTTTATCACCAATCCACTCTGCACGGTATCCATAAGGAGGTACACCGCCTGTATAGCTGCCCTGCTCCCATTTTTCTTTCCTGCTGGCTTTCACTTTAGCAGCAATGTCCTTTGCGTACATTTCATTGACCAGATTTTTCAGGCTGACACCCCATGTCTCATCCCCGCCGGACAGGTTCATGCTGTCAAAATGGTCTGTAACCGCTATGAAGCGGACCCCCATGAATGGAAAAATCTTTTCGATATAGTTTCCCGTTTCGATGTGGTTTCTCCCAAAACGTGACAAATCCTTTACTATGATGCAGTCAATCCGCCGCATCCTTACATCACGCATCATGCGTTCGAAGCCTTCTCTTTTAAAATCCGTTCCGGTCTTTCCTATATCGGTATAGCAGTCAAATACAGTCATGTCATTCTGCCTGCTGATAAAATCCTCTGCAATTTCAATCTGTGTTTCAATGGATTCATTTTTCCGTGCCCGCAGGCAGGCATCCCTCCCGCCTGCCTTGCTTCCATCTACGGAAAGCCTTGCATAAATACCCACAGAATACATTTTTTTCGGCTTATCTGCTGCATCAGAAAATGCCTTCCGCTTTTTAGAGGTTCTTGCCATATGCTCCAGCCGGCAGAGCCGGCTTTCCCCCCTTTCCATGCTGCTTATCTGCATCTATATAATCTGCCAGCATAATCACCTTTGAAAACAGCTCCTTAAATCTCATTTCCAGATACACACGCTTATCTTCATACACAAGAATCCGTTTCACAAAGGTAACCAGTGTGGTACGGTCAAGCTCTGTAACCTGCATTGCCGTTTTCATCCGCTCCAGATTCATGCCTGCGGATACGCCCGACTGAAAGAGTCTTTTTATCGTCTCTTCCTGGCTGCGGACCGCCTGCTGAATTTCCTGGTAGCGTTTTTCATAAATTTCCCTGAAATTCTTAAAATCTTCCTCCGTAATGATTCCTTTTTTGAAATCCTCATACAAGCCGGCCCTGAGCGTCAGATATTTATCCTGTTCGCTGTGCAGCCTTTCAATCTCCTTGTCAAAAGCTGCCACTTCTTCAAAATGAATCTCCATCTGCCCGATTGCCTCAAGCACCTTGCTTTTATCTAAGAACAATGATACCTGCTGTTTCAGGCCATTCAGTACAAGACGGTTCAAGTCTTCCTCTGGGATTTTATGTCCGCTGCATCCTTCGCCCCTGTTCTTTGTGGAACAGATAAAAGAAACTGTTTCCCTTCCCTTGTAACGGTTTACTCTGCGTGTCATTGGTTCCATGCAGTCCCCACAGAACAGCAGTCCCGCATAGATGTGCGCCTTTTTTTCTCCGTTTCCTGCACGGGTGTCTACCTTTAACAAATCCTGTACGATCTCAAAATCCTCTTTTGAAATAATTGCTTCGTGGGCTTCCTTAACCTTCGTCCACTCTTCCTCCGGCTTCCTGATAGACTTTTTCACTTTATAATTTACTTTTTCATCCTTGCCCTGCACCAGCGTCCCAATGTAGGCTTCATTTGTAAGAATCCTCTTGACCGCAACTGCTGACCACTTTGTTTTTACTCCGGTCACAAATCCGGTATGGTATTTCTCCCCATTCATCTTTTTATATTCCATCGGGGAAAGAATCCCCATTCCATCCAGCAGCTGTGCAATGGCAAAGCTGCTGTAACCGTCAATCTTCCATGCAAAGATTTTCCGTACAATACCAGCAGCATAGTCATCCGGCACAAGAAGATTTTTGTTTTTATCGCTTTTCCGGTATCCGTAGACAGCAAATGCGCCGATAAAGTCTCCCTTTTCCCTTTTTGCCTGCTGATGGCTTCTCACTTTGCCGGATATGTCCCTGGAATAAGAATCATTGACAAAGTTTTTCACGGGAACCACCAGCGACGTCTCATGATAATCCGCTGTGAGTGAATCAAAATGGTCTGTAAGGGCGATAAAACGCACAGAAAAAGCCGGGAAGGTCTTTTGAATCAACCGCCCGGCTTCTATATAATCTCGTCCTAATCTGGATAAGTCCTTTACTATGACACAGTCAACATTCCCCGCCTCTATATCCTGCATCATCCGCTTGAATTCCGGTCTGTCAAAATTGGCCCCGGAAAAACCATCGTCTACATAAATATCGTAGATTTCCATATTATCCTGTGAGCGGATATAAGAACGGATCATGTCCCTTTGTGAACGGATGCTGTTGCTTTCTGCGTCAATGCTGCCAATATCCCTTCCGCCTGCGGTGGAAAGATCATCACGGCTTAAACGGAGATAAATGGCTACATTATAAAATTCTTTTGCTTTCATCTGCGTTCCTCCTGATGAAACAGTTATTTTTCTCAGACCATAATCTGCGTTTTCCTCTTAGTCAGCAGAATCATGCGGTCATCTATCGTATCATTTGTTCCTTCCATAAAGCCAATCTGCAAAATATATTCCCCCACATTCTGGGCGAATGGATTGCCTGTCTGTTCCATGTAGGACTGAATGCGGCTTTCCACGCACCGCCCGGTGTCAATCACGATCTCCTCTGCACGGATAAGCTCCTCCCTCTTTAAGTCCATGATATTCATTGACTGCATACGCTTCAATTCTTCTATTGAAAAATCCATAATGCTTCCTCTTTATGCCTGTTCTTTCCTATTGTATTCGTACGGCAGATTGTCCCATAACATAAATTTCTGCCTGTTCCTTCCATATTCTGCGGCATGAAAGGCACATCCTGCCCTTTTCAGGCAGATATGTAAAAGCCGGACAATCCGCCCGGCTTCGCTGTGGTTCCTTTTTCTTCTATCTGCTTCTTTCCTTTTGCCCATTCCTTCCTGCGGCCTGGTCATGCTCCTGCATATCCGGAGCTTCCTCAGCCGCCTTTCTTTCAGTTTTTTCACAGGCTTTCACATTGGAATGATCCAATTTGCCCCAACCTTTCTTGCCTCATCATCACTCAGAGGCTTGTTCAGCTTTTCCAGTATTCTTTCAGTTTCATTTGCCTTCATCTCCGGATCAAAATCCTTCAGACGGAAATTCAGCTCTGCCGCGATATACTTCTCAATCATGTCAGGCGTAACCTTCCGGGCCGCTTCCTCCATCGTGATTACACAGTCTTCCTCGCGCAGGTAATGTGACTGTATTTCCTCCAGGACTGCCTGCGGAACATCAGCCGAATACCGGTTCGCAGCGTCAAGCATCCATTGATAAACAGCATTTTTGCTTTCATTTATCTGTGTCTCTCCATCCCTGGTTTCAGACTCATACGGTAAATTTGTCTCATACTTTTCTCTTTCCATGCTTCCTCCTGTCATCCCGGCAGGAAAGCTTCTGTTTCCTGCTGTCGTTTTATCAGTTATACTTATCAAATACCCCTATCTGCACCTGCACCGCCTCTGTAATCCTCGCAAGGGTTTCCCCATCCACCCTTCCCATGTTCTCAATAATTCTGCCATAGTCAAGGGCTGTCACCTGCTCACAAAGGGCAATGCTGTGCTGCTCCAGTCCCTCCGCCCTGTACGCTGACACGAACACATGGGTGGGAAGGTTTTTCTTTTTAAAGATTTTGCTGGAAAGCGGAACCACCGTAATTACGGTGCTGTGCCTGTTCGCCATGTTGTTGCTGACGACCACCACAGGACGCATTCCCCCTTGCATACTCCCCTGGTACTGGCCGCCGAAATCCACATACAGAATGTCTCCTCTCCGAATCTTCATCAGCAGCCGCCACCACCGTCCCATATCCAGATGATACTGTCAGCGGCAGGCTTTTCTTTCTGGTACATATAAAAATTCATCGTGGATAATTCCAGAAAACCTACACCTATATTTCCGACATCTTTCATAAATTCTTCCAGGTCGTCCCCATCCTCTGCCAGATCTGCCAGCTTGTCCACTGCCACCAGGTCATACTGCCCGGTCAGCAGAAAGGAAATGAGCAGATTGACTGCATCACGGTCAATATCCCTGTCCGGTCCCTTATTTACGACCACGTCATTCCCTAGCACAATTCCATGAGAGAGACATTTTTCTCTGGCCTTTGCAGCCTTCTTACGGATATTTTCCTCAGATTTATTGGAATTCAAAAATAAAACAGCCGCAGGAAGATTCTCCCCGGCAGCATCTGGCATAATACCTGTCTTGCACATATCTCTGTACCTGCTCTTTCTTAGATTATTACAGAAAGATACGCCGGCTGTTATCTCCTGAGATAAAAAAGCGGACAGCTCCATTCCCTTATCTCAAAAGATAACCTCTGAATAATCCTTTTTCCAAGCAGTAAAAGACTTTTTATTTCCAGAAAACAATCCTGCATGGATGTCTTTCAAAATCTGCCTCTCGGCAGAATCCCCCAGCCGGGTAACATACACAGGGATAGCGCTCCCTCACTGCACTTTGGTCATTGCCCAATCATGGATTTTGCTCCATCCCTGACCGCATCCGCAGGTAGCCACTCCCGGAAAATGCGTTTCGCCGAAATTCCGGTGCTGTTTTATCTCATTATCTCCGGCTGCCGCGTCCGGTAGACACAAACCTCTGCTCAGAACCTTCACGGGCATAATGCCGGACCAGCACTGCAGACAGAAATATACTATCCGGGAGCTTATCCGCACCAAGGAGCTTCGTCGCACGAAATGGGTTTCTGCCACCCCTATCCGGGAACCAAAGTTTCTATGGATAAAGGCGAAAATAAAATCAGATGTATGCGTGTCCTATTCATTTTTCAGTATTCATGGCTTTTTCAAGCCTGTGACTATGATAACTGATCCGGACTATTTTTCAGAGTGCAGAAATGCGCTATTTATAGCTGATATATGCCACCTAAATGGGCAAAAATAAAAACAGCCTAAAATTAATCTTTCATTTTAGACTGTCTTAATCTTGCTTTCATAAGCAGACTGTATGCAAATATTTGTTATTACTGATTCTTCAGTCATTCGGAATCAATACGCTCTCTCTCACGAGTCCAAGCGATATATAAATCTTTATAATAAATAAGGCAATTGCAGACCGCATTTCATAAAATTTTGCTGGCAAATAATTCTAATATTTTACTTATAGTCCAGAAACACACAGGCTTTTATGTAAACATATAAGAATATCCCCCTAAGCCGTTAACTTTATATGGCTTATCCTCTGAAACATCTCCATAATATACCTTAATTCCCTGGAGCATTTTTATCCACGTGTTTACATCTGTGCAGGCATTTCCTGCTGCCAGATACTTCCTGGCTGTAGAATAGCATGAACTTGGCATATCTATCTCCCAAGCTTTGTCAGGATCGCCGTCATATGGAATATATGTAATTCCATCAGGAGTTAAGTATGTAAAACCTTCCTTTTCCCTTTTTAGATTTCCTGATACTTCAAGCACTGCATATAAAGCTGCTGTTGACCGTTGTGAACTAACTGCATACGTTTGAAATTCATCAACTATTTTATAAAATGTCTCAGCATCTTTTTCAGATAAGAAGATTAACGAAGCGCCTTTTCCTTCATTTCCTCTGAATGTTAAATAGTTTATTCCCGTCTTCGGATCCTGATTGACTGCCAATCCGCCTTGTAAGGGCATTTCCTTTATATCAATATTTCTTTTTTCCGACAGATCATTCAAAATATTTTTTAATTCATCAGTCACCCGTACATTAGCTGATAATGGCTGATCCATGTTAATCAAGAACTCCATCCCCGTTTTTTCATCCTTCTGGATTGCCAAAT
>NZ_CEWDFQ010000118.1:0-8325 GCF_982438285.1 Acetatifactor sp.
AGAGGTACTTCAGGATTATTTACAGTCAATGTAACAAATGTTTGACAAACCTACAGCTGCTTACAGGCTATTCCCTGTCGTCCAAATCTCTTTGCAGCATATCCAGATAAGGCACCAGGACGCCATGCTTTTTCGGAAGCACATAGGAGGGATTCAGTTCCTCGTAGCGGAAGCTTTTTCTGCCGCCCTCCTTTGCCCGATTCCAAAAATAAAGCAGCATTTCAAAGGGCAGATAATACAAAATATCCTTGTGCGTGTAATAGATCAGGAAAAAAGCGATGCCCCCTTGCTTTTCAAACTGCTCCATGAAGCTCACCTGATGCGCATGAATATTTTGTAGGGCGAAGGTATCCGAAGCGCACTCCTTGGCGTCAAAGCAGACCGGAAGTCCCTGCACCACGCCGATATAGTCCACCGTACTTTTTTGTTCAAAATAGGCCAGGGTGATATGCCGGTTTTCTTTATCGATTTTGATGGGCGTGATGGGAGTCGGAATTTTCTGGATCAGCGCAAGCCCGCTCTGCGCATACTTTTCATTTGTCCGGTTGATCATATCTTCCAGGGTGGAGCCTCTAAGGCCCCTGGAATTCCATGTTGCCATAAAAGCTATCCTTCCTTCCCGTAAAGTCCCAGGGACTTCATAATTTCCTTAAAGTAAGAGGGAGGCTCTGCCGTAAACATACGTCCTCTCAGATGTGCCATATGATCCGAAAGCTCCATGGGAAAAATCACATGATGAGCGTGAAGCAGCTGATGCTGAAGCCCAAAACGTTTTTTCAGCTGCCTGTTTGCTGTCAAATCTCCGTATTTTGCATCCCCGATTACAGGATGTCCTATACTGGCAAGATGGGCTCTGATCTGGTGGGTTTTTCCGGTGATCAGCTCCACCTCCAAAAGGGTATAGCCGTTTTTTGCACAGATGGGACGGTAAGCCGTTTTGATCAGGCTTTCCTTTCCTGTCAGATTCTTTTCGCCGGTCTCATTTTGTATTACCACACGATTTTCCTCCCGCATGAGCCTTCCCTCCAAAAATCCCGGTTCTTTCAGCTCTCCTGTGCAGATGGTGTGATAATATTTTTTCAGGGTTCTTTCCTTTAAAAGCCTGCCAAGCGTCTGAGAACCGCACATAGATGCGCTGCAGAGCACAATGCCGCTGGTATTGCGGTCCAGGCGGTTACAGACAGCTGGATGAAAGGTGGAAAGTTCCTCCTTCATTCCTTTTGTGTGTGAAATCAGATAACCGACGAGCCATTCGTTGAGGCTCAGGTCCTTTGGAGCCGCCTTTTGGGCCAGCATTCCGGCAGGCTTGTTTAACAGCAGAATATCCTGATCTTCATAAAGAATCTCAACACCCTTCAGAGTTTGATAAGCCAGCAGATATTCTTTTTCAGAAGCGGACTTGGCAGGGGCTTTAGAAAATTTCTGAAAGGTCTCCTCCGAAAAAAAGAGCTTAACCTCATCACCCTGGGAAAGAATCTCTTTTCCCTCTGCCTTTTTCCCATTCAGAGTAATATTTTTTTTCCGCAGCATTTTATATAAAAAACCGCTGCCCGCCTCCGGCAGGCATTTGCGCAGGAATTTATCCAGCCGCTGTCCTGCCTGATTGCTGCCGATGATAATTGACTGCATGAAAAATTCTCCTATAGAGCGATGTTTTTCAGGGAATCAATGACCCTTTGGGAATTTCCCTGGTCCGTATCCAATTCCCTCATTTGTTCCAGGCGGCTTGTGTATTTTGAAAGATCTTTATAGATTTTTACGGATACGCTGGTCAAGCCGTCCGCCTTCAGCATTCCGTCTATATGCTGGTAAAAGGACTGCTCGTGGAAAGAGCCATCCTGGGTGTAGCCGCATACGGTATTTCCCTTTACAGCCAGATGTGCCACATTGTAATTTTTCTGATAGGATGTAAAAACCATGTCATAAAGACAAAAAAGACCTTCACTGTGCTTCTCAATCTCCTCTGCATTGTTTTCAGAACAGCCCTGAAAACGCAGAAACATGATCATTCCCACCGCACTTTTGCTGGCGGGAAGGCATCCTAAAATAGCCACTACGGTAAGCAGATTCAGTCTGGTTTTGGTGGTGATATAGCCTGCGGCAAACAAGCTCAGGGAAATGCCAAAATACAGGAATGTGCGGAGTATTTCGTATTTCTTCTGTGTTTTAAGATACCCCTTTTTGCCTTTGTATTTTGCAGTGGAAAACATTCGTAAAAGCTGCATTTAATAGAATCCTTTCTTTTTTAAAAGCATCATGGCCTCCAGTATGATCTCGTGGGGCACAAACTTTGTAAGCCCCAGGAAGCCCTTTATAGGAATGCTGCACACAGACATGGCGCGGCGGCGGTAAGAATCCTTTAATGCCAATGCTGCCACCCGTTTTGGGGAGACGAAGGTATACTTCTTGATGGCAAGGGTGGTGCCGGTTTTTTCCGCAATGTCAAAGAAGGGAGTGCGCACAGGACCCGGACACACTGCAGTCACATAGATGCCCTTTTCTGAAAGCTCCTTTCCGATGGCTCTG
Source organism: Acetatifactor sp. (assembly GCF_982438285.1). Classification (NCBI taxonomy): domain Bacteria; kingdom Bacillati; phylum Bacillota; class Clostridia; order Lachnospirales; family Lachnospiraceae; genus Acetatifactor; species Acetatifactor sp. The sequence goes on from NZ_CEWDFQ010000118.1 coordinate 2,527, forward strand.
GAAAAGCTAAGCACATAGGCCTTTGAGGCGGCATACACCGCAAAATCAGGCTGGGGCACAAAGGCTGCGCTGGAGGCAAGCTGGATGATGCGGCTGCCTCTTCTCATAAAAGGAATCACCCGGTGGGTCAGGTTGGTAAGCGCTTCGCAGTTTAAGCGGATCATGCCGAGCATTTCCTCTCTATTTTGCTTTTCAAAGCTTCCCATCAGCCCGTAGCCGGCACAGTTGATCAGCATGCGCACCACCGCATTTTTTTCTGTCAGCGTATCCTCCAGCCGTTCCAGCTGGGCGTCCTTTGTAATATCCATGGCAAGGATACGGGTTTTGTGCTCCATGGCCGCCGCTGTTTCCTTTAACTTGTCCCTGCTCCTTGCAACCAGCCAGAATTCATCTACATTAGAAAAAGCCGCATCCATCTGCAAGGCGAATTCCTTCCCGATTCCAGAGGATGCTCCTGTAATAATGATCACGTTCATGGTTATGCCTCCTTTTCCTATTTCTTTTTATGAACATTTCGGATGGTTTTCTTTTTCATCTTTTTCTTTTCAGGTTTTTCCCTGCTTTGAAGGTTCTTTATCCTTGGGCGGATCAGGCATTTTTTGTCAAAGCCGATCAAGTCCTTTCGTCCCGCCAGAGTCAGGGCCTCATATACCAGATCGTAATTCTTTGGGCTGCGATACTGGATCAGGGCCCGCTGCATGGCCTTTTCATGAGGGTTCCGGCAGACATATACCCTTTTTCCATCCCTTGGATCGATTCCCGTATAGTACATCACTGTGGACATGGTGGAGGGCGTAGGATAAAAATCCTGCACCTGCTCAGGCATATACCCCAGGTCTCTTAAGTATTCTGCCAGCTCTACCGCCTCCTTTAAGGTGGAGCCCGGATGGGAGGACATCAGATAGGGAACCAGAAATTGTTTTTTCCCCAGTTTATCATTAAGCTTATAATATTTCTCTACAAAACGCTCATAGACCGCATTTTCCGGTTTCCCCATGCGCTTTAAGACCGGGTCGGAAATGTGCTCCGGAGCCACCTTCAGCTGTCCGCTCACATGGTATTTCACCAGTTCCTTAAAAAAGGTGTCGTCCGGGTCCGCTAAAAGATAATCAAACCGGATGCCCGAGCGGATAAAAACCTTCTTCACCTTAGGAAGAGCGCGCAGCCTGCGAAGCAAGGTCAGATAGTCCCGGTGATCGGCCTTCAGGTTGGGACAGGGCTTGGGAAAAAGGCACTGCCTGTTTTTACAGACTCCCTGGGTGAGCTGCTTTTCGCAGGAGGGCTGTCTGAAATTGGCGGTTGGACCTCCCACATCATGGATATAGCCTTTAAAATCGGGATCCTCTGTGAGGAGCACAGCCTCCTTTAAGATGGATTCATGACTTCTTGCCTGAATGGTCCGCCCCTGATGGAAGGTAAGGGCGCAGAAGCTGCAGCCTCCAAAGCAGCCCCGGTTGCTGATCAGGGAAAACTTTATCTCCGCTATGGCCGGAACGCCTCCAAGGGGCTGGTAGGAGGGATGATAGGTCCGCATATAAGGGAGATCGTAAACACTGTCCATTTCCTCTGTGGTAAGCGGCGGCTGGGGTGGATTCTGCACCACATAGACGCCGTTGGGGTAAGGCTCTATCAAGGGTTTGCCCGTACAGAAATCGGTATTCTCATACTGGGTGAGAAAGCTCTTTGCATAGAGAGCCTTCTCTTCTTTCATATCCTCATAGGAGGGAAGGACAATGCCCTGATAAACGCCGGAAGTATCTTTTGTTTTATATACGGTTCCCTTGATAAAGGTAATATCTCTCACAGCGATGCCAGCTGCCAAAGCGTCTGCGATCTCCACAATGGAACGCTCTCCCATTCCGTAGGAGATCAAATCTGCCTGGCTGTCCAGCAGAATGGAACGCTTGAAGCTGTCCGACCAGTAGTCATAGTGGGCCATACGGCGCAGACTGGCCTCAATCCCTCCCAGGATTATGGGAACATCCCGATAGCTTTTCCGAATGAGATTGCCGTAGACCACTGCAGCGTGATCCGGACGCTTCCCCATAACGCCGCCCGGCGTATAGGCGTCTGTGGCGCGTCTTTTTTTGGAGACGGAATAGTGATTGACACAGCTGTCCATATTTCCTGCAGAAACCAGGAAGCCCAGCCTGGGACGGCCCAAGAGGGTAATGCTTTTGTCGTCCTTCCAGTCCGGCTGGGAGATGATTCCCACGCTGTAGCCGTGAGCCTCCAGAACGCGGCTGATAATGGCGTGTCCGAAGGAAGGATGATCCACATAAGCATCTCCGATCACATATACGAAATCAAGCTGCTTGATTCCCCTCTCCTGCATGTCTGCAGGGGAAATGGGCAAAAATCTATTTTTCAATATAGTATTCTCCTAAAATCCTCAATATAATAATCTGCCAGAAGCTGCTTTTCCTCTTTTTGGGAAAGGGAATAGGCATCCTCCACGGCACACACCTCCATACCGGCATTTTTTCCCGCCATAATGCCAGGGACAATATCTTCAAACACCAGGCAGTTCTTTGGAGAAACCCCAAGCGCTCCGGCAACCGCCAGATAAATGTCGGGAGCAGGCTTTCCCTTCTTTACATCGCAGGCCGTCATAATACAGGAAAAATATTCCCGCAGGCCGTGCACTTCCGCAATGGTTTCCACCAGCTCTCTGGAGTTGCTGGTGGCAATGCCAAGCCTCACTCCATCTTTGCGGCATTGCTCCAAAAATGCAGCGGCGCCCGGCTTTAAAGGAACCTCATGTTGATATTTATCCCAGGCCATCCGGTTCCAGTCCTCTTTTATCTGCTCCAGGGAATCCTGCAGATGAAAATGACTCTTAAAATACTGGGCAGTCTCGCTAAAGCTCATTCCTTCGATCTGCCTTTGCAGATCTTTCGGCATGGGAATACCGAATTTCCCCAAGTATTCAATATCGATCCTCTCCCACATCCACATGGAATCCACCAGAGACCCATCCAGATCAAAGATCACCGCCTCCTTGTTCAAAAGCAGCTCATGATAAAGAATTTCCTGCCTGTTCATATAAAACAGAAACCTCCTGTGCCGATAATTCCCGGTATTCACCGGGCTTTAGCCCCTCGTCCAGCTTAAGTCCTCCAAAGGAAACTCTTTTTAAGGCTTCCACTTGGTTGTCCACCGCCCCAAGCATCCTCTTTACCTGGTGGAATTTCCCCTCGTGAATGGTAAGCAGAAGTTCCTTGTCTTTCAGGATGCGGACCCTGGCCGGCAGGGATGTCTCCCCATCCCCCATGTCCACTCCCGTCTCCAAAGCAGCGGCCGCCTGAGGCGTTATGGGCTCTTTCGTTTTCACCAGATAGGTTTTTTCCACATGCCTTTTGGGAGACAGCAGACGGTGGGCCAGCGGTCCGTCGTCCGTAAGCAGAAGAAGCCCCTCGGTATCCTTGTCAAGCCTTCCTGCCGGGAAAAGTCCCCTTTGCCTGTCCCCTGGAAGCAGGTCTAACACGGTCCGCTCCGTCCGGTCTTTTGTGGCCGACACAACTCCCTTTGGCTTATTCAGCATGAAATAGGTAAATTTCTGATATTGGAGGAGGGCTCCCCTTAAGGAGACCTGATCGGTCGCTTCATTCACCTGAAACTCGGGGCTTTTGACAACCACGCCGCCCACCTGCACAAGCCCCTGGCGGATATAAGCTTTTGCCTGTGATCTGGTGCCTGTATTTAGTTCACATAAATATTTATCCAAACGCATGAAACTCCCTCTGCGGACATATATTGGTGGAAAGGAGCGTCCGCCTCATGAAAATTCTGTATACGCTGTTTTTTCTGTTTTTGACAGGCTGCATTTTAACCCATTCACAGATCAGCCTCTACTATGCGCTGACAGGTCTGCAGCTGTGGTTCCAAAAAATGATTCCCACCCTGCTTCCTTTTATGATCATCTCCGGCATCATGGTCCGCATGAGACTGACGGAAGGGTTTTCCGCCCTGCTCTATCCTTTTCTCCGTCCCTTATACCGGGTGCGGAAAAATGTGTGCTACGCCATGATCATGGGATTTTTGTGCGGCTTCCCCATGGGGGCGCGGGTGACGGCGGACCTGCTGTCACGCCGGATGATCACCCAGAGAGAAGCGGAATATCTGATGGCCTTTTGCAATAATATAGGCCCGGTGTATTTTTGCAGCTTTGTACTTCCGCTGCTGCACCGAAGGCAGCTTTGGCCCTACCTGTTTGGCATGTATGGGCTTCCGCTGCTCTATGGGCTTTTTCTGCGTCATACCAGATTCAGAGACCTTACACTGACCAAACAGGAAAAAAAGAAGGAGGACCGTATCTCCTGGAAAAAGGAAAGCATTCTGGCGGAGGTTGACGATGCAGTCTCCGCTTCCGTTCAGAGTATTTTAAGTCTGGGCGGATATATGATTTTGTTTAATCTGCTGAATCTCCTTCCTCACATACTCACGGGAAGCCCCTTTGCTCCCACGGCTCCGATTCTGGAAATCACAGGCGGGTTAAATCTTTTGTCCGACAAGGCGCCTCTTTACAGTCTGCTTGCGCTTTCCTTCGGCGGGCTCTCCTGCATTGCACAGACCTACAGCTGCCTGAAGGGAACGGGACTTTCCATCCTGCAATATGCCGGACATAAGGCAATTTTGACAGCCCTTACCGCAGTCTATTATTTTCTGTGGTTCCTGCTGTCCCCCTCCTCTTTTCTGCGCTGACGATACCTTTTCCTCCTGCGCCGGGAAAGGCTTACGGCCTGACAGGTCAGAATCACTGCAAACAAAAGTACCACAAACAAAAGACACAGCATTAAAAAGGAAAGAAAGCTTTGAGGACTTTCCTGTTCCAAGGCGTCTGCGCTGGCAGGCAGAAAGGTTTTTGTGCCGGGAGAGTCTGTCTGCTCTTTTTCAGGCTCCCCAAAGGATTCGGCCCCTTGTTCCTCAGCCTCCTCCCCGTACCAAAATTCCTGAAGAGACGTCAGGCAGTTGCTCTTAGCAGGAACGTCAAACAGATTGTAGGCCCTGACCACCACAGAGGGCATGACGCCCGACGGAATGGTCAGGGACAGTGTAAAGGTATCCGTATAGGTTCCTTCCAGGGCGTTGCTGCCGGGCCAGGGATATAAGACAGAATAGGTTTCTCCGCCGTCGATGCTGTAATCATAATAAAGCAGGGGACTGTCATAATCGGCAGCTGTCACAGTCACAGAAAGCGCTCCCGTTTGATAGTCCGCATCCAGGAATTCTACGCTGCACACATCAGGAGGCGTTTCATCCTTTAAGGTCTGCTGGACTCTTGCGTGTTCCTTCACTTCTGGCAGGGTTTCACTGAATTCTGAGTAATCCACCCCAAGCGCACTGCTGGAGAGACCAAAATATTTTGCCACGCTTAAAGCGTCGGCTCTGGCGAGGTCAGCCCAGGCTTTGCTTGTATTGCAAAAAGGAATATCCCGCTCCTCATCCACATGACAGTGCTCAATGATGACTGCCGGAATATTGAGTGCCGAAGCCTCTCTGATGATTCCGTAATAGTCCTTTCCGCTGTCATTTATCCTAGTCTTGACGCCTCTTAAAAAAAGACCCATGCCGCGCATTGTGTCAAGCTGTATACATCCGAATTGATAACCGTAGGCGTTGAATGGTGTTTCCGCGGAAATCCAGACCTCAGAGCCGAACAGGTCGTGGCTGGGGGAAGCATTGTAGTGAATGCTGAACAAAAAATCCGCGCCCACCGAAGCGGCAAATTCCGCCCTTTCTTTCAGGGATAAATCTACATCCTCCGTTCTGGTCAGATACACCTCCACATTGTCATAC
>NZ_CEWDFQ010000119.1:0-8291 GCF_982438285.1 Acetatifactor sp.
CACTGCTTCGGAACCCGTTTTTGGTTATTATGACCAGGTTCGTGACTTTGCCAGCGAGTTTCGCAATTACTTACTTATTCTATTACTCTCTCCAGTCTTTTGCCCAGACGGCTCAGTACTTCATTTGTGATGGAGCCGGACCATTCGGCCACATCCCCAGCGCCAATCTCCTCTTCCCCCGACCTGCCGATCACCACGGCAATGTCTCCGGGACATACATCCTTGATATTGCTTACATCCACAATGGTCTGATCCATGCAGATGCGTCCCAGAATGGGAGCCCGGCGCCCTCTGATGAGCACCGCCCCCTTTCCACAGGACAGGGAACGGGGAAGTCCGTCCCCGTAGCCGATGGTCACAACCCCAATGGTCATTTCCCGCTCTGCCACGAAAGCTCGTCCATAGCCTGCGGCCTCCCCCGGATGCAGCTTTTTGATCAGGGCCACCCGTGCCTTTAAGGAAAGCACCGGCGAAAGAGGAAGCCTGCATTCTTCACTGTCCTTTTTTGTGCTCAACACCCCGTACAGGGCGATTCCCACTCTGGCGTAGTCGCCGCCAAGGGCAGGATAATTCACCACTCCATAGCTGGCGGTCAGATGGATTTTTCCACAGTCAAAGCCCTCCGCCGAAAGCCGCTCCACCGTCTGGAAAAACCTTCTGGCCTGCATTCTGGTATATGCCTTGTCCTCCTCCAGATTTGTGTCGTCCGCACAAAGATGCGTGAAAATCCCCTTTACCGAAAGCCTCTTCATTCCAAAGATTTCCCGCAAAGCCTCCATATTTCCGCTTGGCACACCCAGCCTGTGCATTCCGGTGTCCAGCGCAATATGCACAGGAAGCCTCCTTTTGAGACATTCATTCAGCCCCTTGGCATAGGATAAATCGATCACTGTCTGGGTCAGGCCATAGCGGATAAGCTGGGAAGCCTCCTGAGGCGCCGTATAGCCCAGCACCAAAATATCTCCGCGCACTCCCGCCTTTCGCAAGGCAATTCCCTCTCCTATCTCCGCCACGCAAAAGGCCCCCACGCCACAGGCTGCAAGCTCCCTTGCGATCAACGCCGCTCCATGCCCGTAGGCGTCGGCCTTCACTGCGGGCATCAGCTCACAGCCCTTTGGGAGATTTTCCCGCAAAACCGCCACATTCCTTCTGAGCGCCTGCCTATCCAGAGTAATCCAGGCTCTGGCAGTTTTTGCGGCCCTTTCTCTTTCCTTCCTTTTACGGGAAAATGCCCTCCCTATCCAAAGAAGAACCACCGAAGCAGCCAGGGAACCCACACATACCGCCAGATAATGCACCAGACTATTTTCCACCAAAACGCCGGTAAGACCCAGCACTCCGGCAGCTCCCCGCACCACTACGATCACAGCGGGATGCAGCACATAAAACCAGGCGGAGACAGTGCGAAGCTCTCTTTTTGGCCTGATCTGCCAGGCCATAATGAAACGGTATAGGAAGTACATGCAAGGCACCAGCATCACATACATGCTGTCATGACGCTGCAGCCCAAAGAACCGAAGGGTAAAGCCCTCCGCCGTCATAAGGCTAAAGAAAGCCAGCGAAGCAGCCGCCAGGAAAATGGGCTTTCCCGTCAGCCTTCCTCTTTTTAAGCTCCACTCCTGCCCGGCTCTAACGCCCATGAGAAGAAACAAGGGTGCAAAAAACAATCCGTTTCTGGTGTAGGAGGAGACCCCAAAGAAAAGCTCGTAAGCCTGTTTTATCCCCGGCGCATAGGCAAGAAGTCCAAAATAGCTGTCTCCCAAAAGCCCCATTCCATATAAAAGGACGCACACAGACAGCAAAAGCCTTTCGGGCAGCATGCGCCGAAGCAGGCACACCACGCCGATTCCCAGAATACATGCGGGAAAATACCACAGATGATAGAAGGTTCCATCCACAAGAAGCATCCGCAAAAATCCCCAAATCCCAATGTCCTCATAATGTCCTGCATAAATTCCAATGGGAAGATACAATAACACGGCGCCGCCGTACATAAGGGCCAGCTTCTTCACATGGCCGGCCACACCAAAGCCGCCCAGCACAAACTGCCCTGTCACCATAAAGAAAAAGGGCACCGCTATCCTGGCAAAAATTCTGGTCAGAAAGAAATCTGCACCTGCGCTTATATCCTCCAGGGGAGAGGTGTGGATCGCCGCTACCAGGAAGGCGGCCGCCAGACGAAACACATCCAGTCCTCCCAGCTCATAGGCTCTCTTTTTTGCATTCACGCTCCCACACCTCCCAGGACCGCTCCTTTCCCACCCAGGCACCATTTGGTAATGATATAGCCGTCCATATTGTTTCCGGAGAAGGAATAGGGAATCCCCTCATCCATCCCAAGCCGGACACCCTCCGAGGTACAGGGCAGATAGGATACCTCTATCACCGCTCCTCCCCTTTCATACCGATAGGGTCTTTCTTCGTAAACATACTCCTTCAAAAAATCCAGGTATTCCTCCAGCACAAGTCCCAGACTGCTCATAATAGCCCCGTGGGGCATCCCCACATAGCGGAAATGCCAGGGCTCATGACCGATGCCCGTCACGGCCTCCTTTCCCGCAGGATAGCGCTCCACGAAGCCATAGTCTCCCGCACGCTCTCTGAAGCGCTGGCAAATGCCGCTGTAGGGAAAGTCAGGACAGATAAAATCAATCTTCTCCTGCTTCAGGCCAAGATCAATGGCAAGCCCCGTCTGGTGCTCGCTGTGCCCGGGAAGAGCCACAAACTTTTCCGTAAAGGCTCTTCCATTTTCCTGAAGGGAGCCGTCCCAGATTTCCTGCTGCTCTTCATAGGAGCGGTAGCCGCTCACCGGCACAATCTGCTTCCAGCCCCGGATTTCCTCCATAAGGCTGGAGAGCAGCGTTACCGCCCTTCTCTGCAGCAGGACTGGAAAACCTTCCCGCACAGGAAGCAGGGAATCCTTTGATATTTCCTGATATTCCCAATCGCTGTTAACCAATATCAGGTTTCCTCTGTGAACATCCCTTTTCGTCAAAACCACTGTATTCAAGTCTCCACCGCCTCCTCTAAAATCTGATCCAGCATTTCTTTGAAGGAAAGTCCCGCCGCCTTCATCATGCCCGGAAATCTGCTATGCTCCGTAAAGCCCGGAATGGTATTTACCTCGTTAAAGACGATCCTGCCCTGGGGGGTAAGAAACAGATCCACTCTGGCAAAGCCCTTGCAGTCCAAGGCCTTGTAGATACGCTTTGCAGTCTCCTTGATCTCGTGGGATTTACCGGGAGATATCCGCGCAGGCACGTGGATTGCCGAGGTCTTCAGCGTATATTTTTCGGTGTAATCAAAGAATCCTCCGGACAATTCGATCTCATCCACCTCCCCTGTCTTAAGCCTGTCCCTCCCTATGACGGCACAGCCCACCTCAAAGCCTTCAATGGCCTCCTCCACCAGCACCCTGTCGTCATAAGAAAAAGCCTGCTCCACCGCCTTTAAAAGAGCCTCCCTGTCCGATACCTTAGAAACCCCAAAGGAGGAGCCCGCCCGCACCGGCTTTACAAAAAGAGGATAGCCTGTGCCCTCGCCGAAGGTCACCACAGCCTGCTTCGGCGTGCTTTTCTCCACCAAAAAGGATTTTGGCACGGCCGCTCCCGCCGCAGCCGCAAGCTTGTGGGCTCTGTCCTTGTCCATACACAAGGCTGAGGCCAGCGTGCCGCAGCCCACAAGGGGAATTCCCGCCAGCTCAATCAGTCCCTGTACGGTGCCGTCCTCCCCGTTCTTCCCATGGAGTACAGGGAAGGCCCCCTGTAAGGGAAGCTTCACCATATTGGCTTCCTCAAACACATACAGACATCGGTCACAGCGGCTTTGGGACAGACAGGCCGGCAGGCACTCTCCCGCTTCCTGCCACCTGTCCTCTTTGATTTTCTTAATATCGCCGGTAAAATAAAACCAGTCTCCCTGTCTGGATATTCCGATGCACACCGGGTTGTATTTTTCCCTGTCCATATTTTCAAGAACCGCAAAGGCAGACTCCAGAGACACCTCATATTCCGGAGAGCATCCGCCAAAAATCACTGCAATGTTTTTCAAATTCTTCATTTTTACCTCTCATTCTGCCGCATAAGCGGCGCCAAATGTGCGCTGCCGCGCAAAATGCGCACAATGCGCGCTATCTCGCGCATAGAAAAAAGCTTCTGTCTCGATACCTTGATGGTATCAAAACAAAAGCTTTTATGTTTTCGTTTTCTTTTCTTGTTTGCTTACGGTTTTCTTCCGAATTTCTTACAATTTTATGACGGTGTTCCTGAAATAGGAAGCCTGACGGTAAACAAAATTTTTTCCTCGGCACTCTGCACTGTAATCTGTCCTCCGTGCAGTTCCACAATCTCCTTGGAAATTGCAAGTCCAAGGCCCGCGCCGCCGGTTTTGGAGGAACGGGAAGCGTCCAGCCTGAAAAACTGCTCAAAAATGCGGTCCAGCTTTTCCTTGGGAATGGTTTTCCCCTGATTGCAGACCCTGACCTCCGCAAATCCCTCCTTTTGAAAAAGGCCCATGCGGATGCCGGTGTTGCTGTAGCTGTAATTTACCGCGTTGCGGATCAGGTTGTCAAACACCCGCTCCAGCTTGTCCGGATCGCACACAATTTCCACGTTGGGTTCAATGGAAAGCTCCCAGAAAAGCTCCTTTTCCCCCAGGATGGGTTCAAACTCACTGGCAATCTGCTCCAGCATGCGGCTTAAGTTTACCCGCTCTGTCTCCAGGGTCATGGCCGTCAGATTGAACCTGGTGATATCAAAAAATTCATTGATCAAATCCTCCAGCCGCTCCGCCTTGGAAAGAGCGATTCCAGTATATTTTTCCCGAAGCTTTTCCGATATCTGGGGCTCGTCCCGAAGAAGGGTCAGATAGCCGATCACGCTGGTCAAGGGCGTCTTTAAATCATGGGCCAGATAAACGATCAGGTCGTTTTTTCGCTGCTCCGCCTCCTTTGCCAGCGCCGCGTTGCGAAGGGCCTGCTCCCTCACCAGATTCATCTCGTCCTGCACACCGTGCATGGTCTCCGGCAGCTGGATGGGCGTTTCCGACAGCTGTGCAAGCTGCCTGGAGGCCTCCACCACCTGATCCAGATAGCGCAGAGGCTTAGAGATAAAATAATAGGTAATAAGCACCCAGCCGATGAGAAAGACAACTGCCACCACCAAAATAATATAATCCCGCACCCAGCTTAGGATATGCCACAGCGGATCAGAGCTGTACCAGGTTATAGAAGAACAAAACTCCCAGGCAAGAATCACCAGAACGGGCAAAAGTCCTGCAAATCCAATCAGCGACAGCACATATTGTATCAGGATTTTTCTTGTAACCGCACTTTTATGGGCATAGCCTCTCTTTTTGGCCCCCTTGTCTGCACGCTTATTCAATGGTATAGCCCACCCCCCACACTGTCTTGATAAATTTCGGCTTTCTGGCAGGCTCCTTCATTTTTTCCCGAAGCCTGGCAATATGAGCCATCACCGTGTTGTTATTGTCCAGATACTTTTCTCCCCACACCGTCTCAAACAGCTCCTCTGAGGAGACCACCCTGCCCCTGTGCTCGCACAGATACCACAAAATGTTAAATTCAATGGGCGTCAGCTGCAGCTCCTTTCCATCCAGGGTACACTTGTGACTGTCCTTTGCAATATGCAGGGAGCGGATATCGATCTCCTCTTCCTCAGGCTGGGAGGAATCCGCCATATTATAGCGCCTGTACCTTCTAAGCTGGGTTTTTACACGAGCCATAAGCTCCAACGGATTAAAGGGCTTTGTGATATAGTCGTCCGCTCCCAGTGTAAGCCCTGTGATCTTATCCATATCCTCCACTTTTGCCGTCAGCATGATAATCGGGAAGAAATGCTTCTGTCTGATTCTCTGACACAGGGCAAAACCATCCACATCCGGCAGCATCACATCCAAAATGGCAAGGCTTAAAGGTGTAGTTTCCACACAGCTTAGGGCGTCTGCGCCATTATAAAATTTATATACCTGATAGCCCTCGTTTTTCAGATATACCTCCACCAGGTCCGCGATCTCCTGTTCATCGTCCACAATCAATATATTCTCACTCATCCGTTACCCTCTCTACATAATAAAGCGAAACCATTTGGCAGCCGGTGCAAGGAGACGGACACGCAGCTCCTGTTTTTTATCCATTTCCTGCATTTTGGCTCCGTCCGCCCTTAGCCCCTCGCCATCCCGAATCAAAAAGGCCTCCGCCTCATAGCGGCTCATAGCCTCCCGCAGCTTCCTGTTAAGAGCCTCTCCGTCAATCACCAGCATCAGCTCCGTGTCAATATAGACGCTTCGCATATCCCAGTTAAAGGAGCCTACCCCGGAAAGCCTGTCCCCAACAGTAAAGCATTTTCCGTGGTAGGATACGCCGCTGTCATACTCTAAAACCTGCAGCTTCGTTTCCAGGATTTCCTCCCTGTGCACATAATAATCCGCAGCGCCAAAAGGATTTCCGTTGTTGGCAACAGAATTGGTCATCATGGTAATATCAGGGTTTTTATCGCAGATCTGCTCAAGGCGCTCCAGCATCCAGCTGCTGCACATAATATAAGGCGTGTGAAAAAAAGCCTGCTCTCCCGGCTGGGATAAAAGCTCTGTGACAGTGTAATACACTACCGGCTCCTTTACTCCAGTGTGAACGGGGTTCGACACCAGCCGGATGCTGCGCACAGGAACCGTCATCTGCTCATAGTCCGCCTCCTTCAGCCATCCGGAGTGATTTTCCTCAATTTCCTCATAAAGGGCGGAAAGCTCTCCGGCCGCTTTTTCCACCGAAGGATTATGACTCCAAAAGACGCTCTTCCCCACAGTTACACAGTCTCCGCTCTCCCAGACAGAGGTAAAATAGCTGGTAAGCGCATCAAAAGAGGCACCTGCCTGTGTAAGCACAAGCACGTCCCAGTCATAATTTTTATAACCGTCATGGTCTCCTAAAAAGTAATCATAACAGTTTCTGCCTCCCAAAATATAAACATCCTCATCTGCGATCAGATACTTGTCGTGCATTCGGGCCATAAGCTTCCAGGGCTTTAAGAGGTTCACCGGATTGTAAACCCGAAACTCCACGTTTTCCGCTCCAGCCAGGGCCAGAAAATAAGGGTTTCCCCAGGCGTGGGCAAAATAAGGGAAGCCATCCATAAGCACTTCCACCTTTACTCCCCTCTCCGCCGCGTCAAGCAAAGCCGCCATCAGTATCTTCCCGCTGTTGTCCGACATCATGTCAAAGGTAGACAATATGATACGCTCTTTCGCATTGGCAATCAGCCGCACTCTCTCTTCCAGCGCCTCTCCGTTTTCAGAGAGAATCCCGGCGCGCTCTCCCTGATATGCTTCCCCATAAAAATCCTCCGCTCTTATTTGAGCTTCCTGCTCCTTGGAAAGCTGGGGCTGTGTGTAAAAGGGAATACACGCCGCTGCCACATACAAAGCGAATGCCGCCGCTGCCAAAATCCCGATGACGATCCCCTTCATCCCTTTGTCCTCCTGTTTTCTCTGCGCACATATTTTCCGCGCTTATCCCCTTCTCCTATTCTGCACTGTCCTGCTTTACTTTGTTTTTCTGTTCCCCTTGCTTTTTCATATCCCGAAAGACCCTGTAATACATTTTCAAATACAGCGCCAGAGAAATCAACATGGCAGCCATGCAGGCTCCCGTAAGAAGATTCACCGCCAGATACGGAATATCCACAGCCAGAAGAAGAATCAGCATCACACCGTCCAAAAGTGCAGTACAGACCTTGCCGTGCATACTTGCACCGTTCATGCGGTACCCGCGCCTCATCATATAAAGTCCCAGCGCTCCCATAATCAGCTCCTTTGATACAAACACCAAAAGCAGCACCGAAACTGCAGGATACCGGAAGGCAAAGCTTAAGGCCAGGGCGCCCTGGGTTATTTTATCCGCAACAGGGTCCAGTATTTTGCCAAATTCCGTGATCATATGAAATTTCCTGGCAATCTTTCCATCCAGAAAATCCGTAAGGAAAGACAGCAGCATCACTCCGGCGGCCGCGTAATAATCTCTTGTGCTCTCCGCCCGGGCATACAAAAACAGATACACGGGAACCAGCAAAATACGAAAATACCCCAGCAGATTGGGAATGGAAAAGTATTCTTTTCTTTTGTCTTTCATATTTTTCCCTGCTCTCTGATCATACATTATTACAATTATGCTTTGCCCGGGCTCTTTTTGTCAAGAGAATGACTGTTAAAAGATGAATTATCTTTGTAGGTTTACAATACATGTGTTACAACTGAATAATAAAAAAGGCGGAAATACA
>NZ_CEWDFQ010000120.1:0-8241 GCF_982438285.1 Acetatifactor sp.
GTACTAGGTATTATGGTTATGTTAGGCTTACCTTGCACACCATAGCGGGATATCAGATGGAAAATGCGGCCCTTGCGGTACGCTGCGCAGAGGTGCTGGACGGTGGAAAAACCATCTCAAGGGAGCACCTGATCCGTGGAATAGAGAAGTGCTTTTGGGCCGGCAGAATGGAAGAGGTGCTGCCGGAGGTCTATCTGGACGGGGCCCATAACGAGGACGGCATCCGGGCGTTTCTGGATACGGTAAAAATGGACGGCTGGCAAGGGAAAAGGAGTCTTTTATTTAGTGTGGCTGCAGATAAGGATTACGGACATATGCTGCAGAGAGTGGCGCAGTCCGGGCTGTTTGACCGCATTGCGGCAGCGCATATGAAAAACAAAAGAGCTGTGCAGCTTGCAGCGCTTGACAGATTGTTTTTACAGCACCCTGACTGCAGATACACCTTATACGACAATGTTGACACTGCTTTCCGCGCGCTTTTGGAGGAGCAGAGAAGGTCCCGGGGGCAGATGGGGGAAGAACGCATTTATATTGCGGGAAGCCTTTATCTGGCGGGCGAAATAAAGGAGCTGTTAGCGCATGATTAATTTTGAGGAAGAGCTGAAGAAATTTCATCCCAGTCTTGAGGTGGAGGATGCGGAGGAAGCAATTTACAACCAGGATTTGACGGATATGGCGGATATCCTGGTGAAGATGATAAAGGAATCGGAAGGAAAGAAGGAACAGTCATAAGAAACAGTCATGGGAAAGAGGTGTGCGAATGTTTTGTTATAACTGTGGCTGTCGCCTGTCGGAGCACGATTTTTGTACGGCCTGCGGAGCGGATGTCTCTCTTTACAAGAAGATAATGCAGGTTTCCAATATGTACTACAACGAAGGTCTGGAAAGGGCCGGAGTCAGGGACTTGACCGGGGCCATAGGCAGCCTGCGGCAGAGTCTTAAATTCAATAAAAATAATATTGAGGCCAGGAATCTTTTAGGTCTTGTGTATTTTGAGATGGGCGAAGTGGTGGCGGCCCTGAGTGAATGGGTGATCAGCAAAAACCTGAGGGGAGAGAAAAATATTGCGGACGACTATATCGAAATGATACAGACCAATGCTTCCCGGTTAGAGGCCATCAACCAAACCATTAAAAAGTATAATCAGGCTTTGGCTTACTGTGGGCAGGACAGCAAGGATCTGGCGGTGATCCAGCTGAAAAAGGTGCTCTCCCTGAATCCCAAATTCGTGCGGGCCCATCAGCTGCTGGCTCTTTTGTATATGGACAGTGAAAATTGGGAGAAGGCCAAGCGGGAGTTGAAAAAGTGCATGGCCATTGACCGGAACAACACCCAGACACTGCGCTATCTGCAGGAGGTGGAGCAGATGCTTCAGCCGGAAGAGGGTGTAAAGCAGATGCCCAGGCACAGAAAAGATGAGGCAGTGCGCTACCAGAGCGACAATGAGATTATCATTCAGCCGCTGAATGTGAAAGAAACCAGAGGAGGCGGCGTATCCACCCTGGTGAATCTGGGGATTGGACTTGTGATCGGCCTGGCGGCAATGTATTTTCTGGTGGTGCCTGCAGCCGTGTCTAACGCCAACAACGAGGCTCAGAAAACCATAACGGAGATTGGAAACCAGCTGGATACAAGAACTGCCCGGATTACGGAGCTGGAGGCACAAATCGCGAACCTGGAGCAGGAAAATGATTCTTTGAACCAGGAGCTTGAGGGCTATGTGGGGGCGGACGGCACCCTGCAGACCATCGATAATCTTCTTTCGGCTGCAACCGCATATCTGGAGAACCAGGATGCACAGCAGACGGGAGAAAACCTGGAGAGCATTGCCCAAAGCGTAAATATTGAGGATACGTCACAGGCCTTTCAAGGCTTGTACAATGTGCTTCTGGGGGCCGTAGGGCCAGAGCTTTCCCAGACCTATTATGCGGAGGGAACCACGGCCTATAACGATGAGGACTATGGGGCCGCCATTGAAAGCTTTACCAGGGCAGTATATTACGATGCCGCAAACGCGGAGGCTTTGTACAGTCTGGCCGATGCCTACCGCTTAAACGGCGATACGGAGAACGCTGTTGCGACCTATGACAGAGTGATAGAGCTGTTTCCCGATACGGACAGAGCAAGGCGTGCACAGCGTTACCGGGATGACCTCAGCACAGCTGGAGGCAGCCAGTAAAAAACAACAGAATGGAAAAAGTACGAAAGAAAAGAACCTGCATAGTATTATGCAGGTTCTTTTGCACTGCACCCGGTTGGCGCACTGAGCTGATCAGGCGCACATTTATATGCAAAGGAGGACAACGGAACGGATGCGGGGAAAAAGGAAAGGGGAAGAGAGGAAGGAAGCAAATGGAGGAGTTTCAGGTTATTGACAACTGTCTGATGGTCAGACTGCCAAAAGAGGTGGACCATCATCTGGCCGGTTATATCTGTGAGAATGCGGACCAGTACATTGTGCGGGAGAATGTGAGTAATGTGGTTTTCGACTTTGAGGATACCAGGTTTATGGATTCCTCCGGCATTGGCATTATCATGGGACGTTATAAGAAGATTGCCTGCTTTGGGGGCCGTGTTTACGCCATTCATGCGGACAGGCAGATACAGCGGATTTTGAAGATTTCTGGACTGACCAGAATTGTGGAAATATTAAATTAGAAAACAGAAACGGAGAAAAAAGCATGATTGCAGAAATGAAGGAAAAGCCAGAAGTGAAAGAAAAGTCGGAAGTAAAAGAAAAGGCAGAGATGGAAGAACAAAAAGAGAGTCAGGAAGTATGGAGGGGAGCAGACATGAGAAACGAAATGGAGCTTACATTCGATGCGGTTTCCAATAACGAAAGCTTTGCCAGAGTAGCGGTGGCGGCTTTTGTGTCCCATTTAAACCCTACCCTGGAGGAGCTTGCGGACATTAAGACGGCGGTGTCGGAGGCGGTGACCAACTCCATCATACACGGCTACGAAAATCTTTACGGCTACGGCAGGCATGGGGAGGTAAGACCCTCCTACGAGACTGTGCATCCGGGCAAGGTAAGGATTCGGTGCCTTTTGGAAAAGGGAATTTTACATATTGAGGTTACGGATAAGGGGAAGGGAATTTCGGATATTGAAAGAGCCATGGAGCCCTTGTTTACCACAAAACCGGAGCTGGAACGCTCGGGAATGGGTTTTGCCTTTATGGAGGCTTTCATGGACGATCTGGAGGTTTCCAGCGTACCGGGACAGGGAACCTGTGTGCGGATGAAGAAAAAACTGGGAACCGGCGAATGGATAGACAGAGAGGACTAGCTTATGGAAGATGTGTCAGTACTGATTGCAAAATCCCAGTCGGGAGATAAAGAGGCCAGAGAAGTACTGATCGAGAAAAACCTGGGACTGGTGCATCATATTGTGAGACGCTTTGCAGGAAGAGGATGTGAAATGGAGGATTTGTTTCAAATCGGAACCATAGGGCTCATCAAGGCAATCGACAAATTTGACTTAAGCCAGGGGGTAAAGTTTTCCACCTATGCGGTGCCCATGATCACAGGGGAAATCAAACGTTTTCTGCGGGATGACGGACTGGTGAAGGTGTCCAGAACCATCAAGGAAAATGCGCTGAAGGTGCGCGTGGCCAGGCAGCGTCTTCAGGCCAGGCTGAACAGAGAGCCGACTCTCTCGGAAATCAGCGGAGAATCCGGGCTTTCCCGGGAGGAAATCGTGCTTGCCATGGAGGCGGGGGCTGAGGTGGAATCCTTATACAGCGCGGTGTATCAGGATGACGGAAGTGAGATGTATCTGGTGGACAGAGTGGTGCAGAACCAGGGGACGGCCTCTGCTGCAGGACTTGGCGGACTGTGTGACGGAAACGATTATGAGAAGGAGCGGCTTTTGGATCACATGCTGCTTTCCCAGCTTTTGGACAGTCTGGAGGCTTCCGACAGAGAGTTGATCTATATGCGCTATTTCCAAAATAAGACACAGGTGGAAATTGCTGCAATTTTAGGGGTCAGTCAGGTTCAGGTCAGCAGAATGGAAAAAAAGATACTCTTACGGCTGCGGGAGCGGGCGGGCTGATTTTGATTCATTAATATTTTATAAAAATTGCTATTTTTTCTTTTTTTTCCTCACATTTTAGATTATCATGAAAGATAAAGGCGACTGCGGTCGAAAGAGGCGGACTGCGGCACGGATGTGAAAAAAGGAGAGAAGAAAATACCCATGAAAAATAATAGAAACGGCAGCCGGACTACGGAGGACAGACTGGAGAGGAGCGGACGCAGAAGAAATAACAGAATCAGCTCCATTCTTGTGATGTTTGGATGCCTTCTTGTATTGGTGCTTGTGACTTATCTGGCCGGCGTTCTTTATATGTGGATAGATGCAGAATTTCAGAAGAATGCCGATGACATTGCGGAGGCGGTGATGCTTTCCGAGCAGGAGGATCAGGTCACCTATACCCAGGAGGAGGTTGACGCCATGGTGGCCCAGGCAAAGGAGGAGGCGGGGACCGAGGCCTCCCAGGAAATTCTGGAGGGAATCAAATCATCTCTTACAGCCGGAGAAACGACGGTGGAAACCCTTCGTCCCTACTATCCCGATGAGCTGGTGGTGGTGAGCGGCGGCACTTTCCATTTTGTACCCATACAAAGGGATCTGCGCTTGAATGACTACACCCAGGAGAATTTGAATATTCTGGAGACGGGTGAATACCAATATGTGGAAAATGGACAGGTGACCTCCCATAAGGGGATTGATGTGTCCAGGCACCAGGGAGAAATCGACTGGCAGCAGGTGGCGGCAGATGGCGTTGAGTATGCCTTTATCCGGGTGGGCTTGAGAGGCTACGGCACCGGAAAGCTGGTGGAGGATGAGTATTTTGAGCAGAATATCAAAGGGGCCTTAAGCGCTGGAATCAAGGTGGGAGTTTATTTTTATACCCAGGCTATAAACGAAGAGGAGCTTTTGGAGGAGGCCAATTTTGTACTGGAGAAAATTGCACCCTACCGGATAGAATGCCCTGTGGTGTTTGACGTAGAAAAGGTATCAGGGGACGATGGACGTATGAACAGCCTCACGGTGGAGGAGCGCACAAACCTTACTCTTTTGTTCTGCCAGACCATTGAAAATGCAGGCTATAAGCCTATGATATACCACAATATGGAGATGGGGGCGCTTCTGCTTGATCTTGCGAAGCTGGAGAATTATGACAAATGGTTTGCTTATTATAATGCAGATTTCTATTATCCCTATCAGTATGAAATCTGGCAGTATACGGACAATGGCACTGTAAACGGCATTGACGGGCCGGTAGATTTGAATATCAGCTTTGGGCCTCTTTGGTAGGCGCAGACACAAAGGGCAGGATTTCCGAGAAAGAATCATAGGAATCCTGCCCTTTGTTTTGGTATGGTAAAAATTGGTGAGGCTTTGCTATCTTTAAATTTTACAGATAATTTTTGATTTCCTCAAATTTGTTTTGGACATTACTGAGGGCTGTGCGCACACCCTCCGCGCGAACCAGGTTCTGCTCGCTCATTTCATGCACTTGCTCTGCGCTGGCGGTTACCTCCTGTGTGGAGGCGGAAAGCTGCGAGATATTGTCCACAATCCGATTGTTGGACTGAGACAGGCCGGAAATCTGTTTGTCAATGGCGTTGATATCCTCAATGAGGCTGGTCATGTTATTGTTTAGTGTGGTAAAGGAGTCCGCAGCAGTAAGGATATTTTCGTTTTGCAGCTTGGCCGCGTTTAAGGAGGTGTCAACGGAGGCCACCACCTCAGCGGCATTGGCGTTTAATTCGCTGGTGATTCTGGTGATCTCTTCCGTAGAGCTCTTGGTCTGTTCGGCAAGCTGGCGGATTTGATCGGCTACCACTGCAAAGCCTCTTCCAGCCTCCCCGGCTCTTGCGCTTTCGATGGAAGCGTTCAGGGCCAGAAGATTGGTCTGACTGGAAATCTGGAGAATCATTCCGGCAATATTTTCCACCTCTTTTGTCTTGTCCTGAAGCTTTGTCATGGACTGGGTAACCGCATGATTGGTGTCGGCAATTTTTGCGGACTGTTCCTTTAGGTTGTCCATGACTTTCATGTTATTTTGAATGCTTTCGTTGGATTGTGTAGCCACCTCTACCATCTTTTTGGAGCGCTCCTGGGTTTCATTGATGGCCTCCTGGATGGTCTGGGTCATATTGTTCTGCTCCTCAATGCTTTGGGCCGTTGTGCTGGTGGCAGAAGAAATTTCTTTCATGCTTTGGGCCGTCTTGGTGGCAGCATCTACCAGCTCATTCACCTGAGTGTCGCTTGCGGCAGTCTGCTCCTGTACAGTCTTGGAGATATCCAGAATGTGATCCAGCATGGTCTTTTGCCTCTGGCTCTGCTCCTGTACGGAGCCTAAAGCGTGATCGCTGAACAGCTTGGAGACGCTGCTGACCTTGCAAAGCACAAAAAGGATAATGTACATACATATGCTGCGGCAGAGAGAGTCGATGTCGATAACGCTCACTCCCTTCGCCAAACGGACTGCCACCACCAGCGTAAAAAGAACCGCATAGACAAGGCTGGTGCCACGGAAGCATTTATGGTCATAGTAGGGAATCTGCAGAGCCAGTATAATAATCACAGCATAATAGATAAATTCTGCATTTGTCTGCACTCCCAAAAGCAAAAATTCCAGCCCCACAGTGATGGAAACGAAGAGCTTTAAGCGGCGGCTCTCTCTATTTCGGAAAAACAAAACCAAATCCACTGCAAGGAATATCAAAACAAAGACGATGTTTCCATAGGCCGTGGGCGCGGAAATGTTTCCGGTAAACAGCTTCATCACAAGAAAAACCAGAAACATACACCAGAGAAGGGAAGAGGCTAATATGTACAATCCGTTCATTTTCCGACAGCGTTTTGCTGCGTCATTATAATAATACTTGTTTTCTGAGTTCATAATTTACCTCGTTTCCGCATCCGCTTTGCAGGGATGCTTGTTTGACATTATTGTAACTTGAAATTCCAAAATTTTCTACATATTTAAACAAAAAAGGAAGAAAGGACTAGTAGCCTTCCTTCCTGCGCATAAGCCGAAGCTCCCTTCTTTTTTCCGCATTTTCCCACTCCATGCGTTCTCCCTCATTCTCGAGCAGCAAAGGAGGAACGGGCGTGGGCTTTCCGTCGTCGCCCATGGCCACCATGACAAAATAGGCCCTGTTAATGGGATGCCTTGTGCCGTCTGTATCCTCCCTGTAGGTGTCAACCCGGACCTCCATGGAGGTAGTGCCCACATGGGTCACTCTTCCGATGAGCACAATGATATCGTTTAAATAGGCGCCTGACTTAAAATAGAGATTGTCGATGGCCACGGTGGTGGCATTGCGTCCGCAGTGGCGTCTTGCAGCAGCGCCAGCCACCTCGTCGATCCAGGCTAAAAGCCGTCCCCCGAACAGCCTGCCGAAGCCGTTGATATCCGGATAGATAACCACCCGAAGCTGCTCCGTCTCAGAATCAGATACTCTTTTTGGTTCCATAACTTTCCCTCGTTTGTATATGTGATAGTTTTAGTGTAATACAAACCCAGGGGAAACTCAAGGGGATTCTTAAGTCAAGCTTCCGCCTCCTTCCCCTCTCTGTCCGCCGTTTCGATTAACGCCATATCCACATCCTTCTCGTAATTGCGCATGGCAACCTCAATGGGGGTAGGGTCCTTCGTGATCCTGCGCCCGCCCACATGGTTAAAAAACAGGATAATCCCGGCGGCCAGACCGATGGAATAAGATACCTCCAGAACGTTTAAGCCGTCCGGCTCCCTGTTCATGACCAGCCGGTAAAATTCCGTAAAAACATCGTTGATTCCCACATCATTGTGATAGGCCATAATGGTAAAGGCAGTGCCGAAAAAGCTTACCATACATACAAGAGCCGCTTTAAACCACTGCTGCCAGCCCTTGTGCTTGTCTACCGAAACCCATTCCACCAATACATCGGTCTCCCCTATGATCTGTACAGTGATGTTGGGACAGGCTTTTTCCATCAGCTCCACAACCTTAAGAGTGCTCAGAACAAATCTTTTACAGGAGTCACTGGAGAAATGATGCACCTTCAGGGATTTCAGCTTTGCGCTTATGGTATCGTCTGCGCAGCGCAGGGCGGCGATATCTGTCAGAAAGACGTCCGGGGACGTTACCTCTGCATTTCTGGTACATTTTAGATAAACGGTTGCCTGAGACATTTTTTCATCCTTTCTTATGCGCTTTCTTTATGCGGTGCGGTGAAA
>NZ_CEWDFQ010000121.1:0-8230 GCF_982438285.1 Acetatifactor sp.
CATAAGCACACTGCAGACACAATGATCAGAAAAATCAAAAGCCCCACCATAATTTCCTTCTCCTTTCGTTATTATCTTCATTTTATTCCCTTTTTTCCATTCTTTCAACTATTTTCGCCGCAAAAAAACGCCTTCGGATTTTCCTCCGAAAGCGTTTCTTCTGCTGCAGTCCAATCCTCCAAAAGGAGCTTAAAGCGTTCCCTGAGTAAAGAGGCTTCTCACATGTTCCACCTCTTCCTGCGTCGCTTTGCCTGCAGGCACATAGTAAGATTTTTCTCTTGCAATCTGATAGAGCTCCTCCTGTGACTGCTCACAGGCATTGCGCATCTGCTTTAACGTCTGTTTCAATTCTTTATTTTCCGACTGGGCAATCATTCCCGCATAGCGGACAAGCTCCCCATTGATACCCGCCAGGGTATCTGCTACCATTGTTTTTTCCTGCATCTGCATTGTTTCCCTCATTTCTGCCCGTCTTGGGCGCAAACCTTTTACTGCAAAAATTTCATAAGCTGCTGCTTGTTGTCCATGGCCGATTTGGCGCCCTTTTCAAAAAACTGTTTGATCTGGGTATCAGTGGCCTCTTTGGCATATTCCTGCATTTTACAGTGGGTAGTGTCAAATCCGCCGATCAGATGGCGCAGATTCTGCAGGTCCAATTCTGAAATATTACTCATATCCATAACCTCCTGATTTTTTTTACGAGGTTATTGTTCACAAATTCTCCGGAAAGTATGCAGTATTTTCTTAAATAAAATTGGCAAACAAAGAGACGCCCGCCACAGTCATAATACCCGCCGCCACAATGGACAGACTGCTCATGGCGCCCTGAATTTCTCCCAGCTCCATCGCCTTTGTAGTTCCCATGGCGTGGGCTGAAGTTCCGATGGCCAGTCCCACAGCCACAGGCTCCTCAATCTTGAAAAGCCGGCACACCCCGTCGGCAATCATACTTCCAAAAATTCCGGTGATGCAGATGGCCACCACCGTGATGGTCACAATCCCGTCCATTTTTTCGGAAATTCCCATCCCAATGGCCGTTGTGATGGATTTGGGCAGAAGGGTCACATACTGCTCATGGTTCAGACCGAAAAAAAGACTCAGAACGAAAATACTCACCATGGCCGCAAGCACCCCTGAAGCAATTCCTCCCAGAATGGCCCTGGGATATTTCTTAAGCAGCGCAAGCTGCCTGTAAAGAGGCACCGCCAGACTGACTGTTGCCGGCGTCAAAAGAAAGCTGATGTGAGAAGCCCCCTGGGTATAAATCTCAAAATCAATGGAAAAAACAAGCAAAACTGCGATTACCAGAAGAACCGCCACAAGCAGCGGATTTGCCAGAGCGCTTTTTGTCTTTTTCCTCACAAAAAGTCCGATTTCATAGCAGACCAGACTGAGGGCCGCCCCAAAAAAAGCTGACTGGGTCAATATTTCCTTCACTCCGCTTCCTCCCCTCCTGTTTTCTTCGAATTTTCTCTGGACCTTTGTCCCCGGATCAATCCCTGGGACACTCTTCCCGTGATCACCATAATCAATATGGTGCTCACTACGATAATCACAGTCAAGGGAAGCAGCAGTTCTCTCATGGCCTCCCAGCTTGTCATTATGCCCGCCATGGCCGGAATGAATAAAACAGGCATGATCTCCACCAGAAAATCCGCCGCTCCCTCCACTGCCCGTAAAGGAATGATTTTCGTAACCAGTCCCGCTAACAGCAGCACCAGTCCGTAAATACCGGCGGACACCGGAAGGGGAATCAGATACTCCAAAAGCTCTCCCAGAAAAGAAATGCTCAAAATTACAGAAAATTGTCTTAAGTATTTCATGCCCTCTCTCCTTACATCTGGTGCCTGACTACGCCGTACTCATCGTCCATGCGAAAATAAGGACATTCTCTCTGGTTTCCCGATAAAAAACGGTACATTTCATCTTCATCCAGATTCACCAGACAGGCAAAGCATTCATAATCCTCGTCATAAATATAATTTACACACATATCACAGCTGGTTTTTGCCATTTTTTCCACACTCCAGATATTGATAAATCTCCCTTTTTCCCACACCTCTATCCTTTGCCACCTGCTTCATGGCCTCCCTGCGTTCCATCCCCTTTGTCAGATAAAAGCTCATATGCTCCTCAATGCTCATGCTCTGCCACTGGGCAATCTCTTCCTCCCGCTTGTGTGCAAGGCTTCGTCCCTCAAGCACCAGCACATATTCCCCCCGGGGCGCATTTTCCCTGTAATGAGCCAAAGCGCCCGAAAGCGTGGTGGAAACCACTGTCTCGTACCGCTTGGTAAGCTCCCGGCACACCGCAGTCTTTCTGTCTCCCAGCACTTCAAAAAGCTCCTCCAGGGTGTGCACAAGGTGATGGGGCGCTTCATAGAGAATCATGGTGCGGCTTTCCTCCTTAAGCTCCTCCAAAACCGCCCGTCTCTCCTTTTTGTCTGCGGGAAGAAATCCCTCAAAGCAAAACCTTCTTGTGCTCAGTCCGGACAAGGTAAGCGCTGTAATGCAGGCAGCGGGCCCCGGAAGAGACGTCACCGTAATTTCCCTTTCCCGGCACATTCTAACCAGTACTTCTCCCGGGTCCGAGATGGCCGGGGTGCCTGCATCCGTAATCAGCGCAATATTTTTCCCCTCCAAAAGCAACGCTGTCAGCTGCTTTGCCTTCTCCACCTTGTTGTATTCATGATAACTGGTCATAGGGGTATGAATGTTAAAATGATTCAACAGCTTGATGCTGTTGCGTGTATCCTCCGCGGCAATCAGGTCCACCGCTTTTAACGTCTCCACCACACGTGGCGTCATATCTCCCAGATTTCCTATGGGAGTTGCACATAAAAACAACGTTCCTGTCATAAATTTCACCTCTGTGCGCCTTATGCCCAGAAACAGACGGCGCTTCAATATCCATACACATCATAAATCTCCGGTGTGTAAACCCCGGGCTTTTCATATACAATCAGAGGTTTTTCCACCGCCAGTCTGGGCCGTCCGCCTCTGACGGCCTCCAAAAGAACCATGTTGGGCTCCTTGTCCACATAAGGATACACCAGCCGCATGCGTTTTGGCTCCAGCTTATATTGTGACATTATCGTCATAATTTCCGCCAGCCGGAAAGGCCTGTGTACCATGAAAAAATGTCCTCCCGGCTTTAACAGCTTTCCTGCCTGTCTGACCACATCCTCTAATGTACACAAAATCTCATGACGGGCAATAGCCTTGGGCTCCTTGGGATTGGCAAGGCCATGGCTGCCTATCATATAGGGCGGATTGCAGGTAATACAGTCAAAAGAAGCAGACGGGAATATTTGGTCTGCTTCTTTGATATCTCCTGTTACAATGTCTATCTTATGTGACAAACCGTTCAAGGCAACGCTTCTTCTGGCCATATCGGCGCTCTCTTCCTGTATCTCAAGCCCCGTCAAATGGGCACATTGGGTTTTAGCCTCCAGAAGAATGGGGATGATTCCTGTTCCTGTCCCCAAATCCAGCAGAATGTCTCCCTTTCCTGCGCGTACAAAGCCTGACAGCAAAACAGCATCCATGCCGAAACAGAATTTTTCAGGATTCTGGATAATGCGGTAGCCGTTCCTCTGCAATTCATCCAATCGTTCCTTATCTTTCAGCTCAACTGTCATTGCGTTTTGTTTTTCCTTCCTGCCTTGCCCGTCCTTCCTGTCTGGGTCTTCTCTCCTGTCTTGCCCGTCCCTCCTGTCTGGGCCGTCCTTCCTGTCTGGGCCTTCCCTCTTGCTTTGTTCTGCCTTCCGGCTTCCCCTTTTCCTCCGGTCTGGACTTTCCTTCCTGCTTTCCCTTCTCTTCCGGTCTCTCCTCCTGGCTTCCCTGCTGCTCTTCCTTTTCCAGGCGCTCCAGCTCCTTCATTTCCTCTTTTGAAAGCTCTAATTTTTCCTTCTTCCCATGCCTTCTCTTGAAGCGCAGCCTGTCCACCTCATATTCCCGTATTTCTTTTTCGTCGCCGATATCCACAACCACCTTTACCAGCTGGCGCAGTACATTCACACTCTGCACCTCGCCTTTAAGGCCATCGTCCGTGGTTACATAATCTCCCAGATTGGGCAGTCTTCTGTTCAGCTCTTCGTAGGTTTCCTGTTCATTCTTCAGGCAGCACATCAATCTTCCGCAGACGCCTGAGATTTTCGAAGGATTTAAAGACAGATTCTGCTCCTTTGCCATTTTGATGGACACAGGAACAAAGTCAGACAAATAGCTGTGGCAGCAAAGGGCCCGTCCGCAGATGCCGATGCCCCCCACAATTTTGGTCTCGTCCCTGACTCCAATCTGGCGCAGCTCTATCCTTGTCTTAAATACAGAGGCCAGGTCCTTTACCAGCTCCCTGAAGTCGATTCTTCCGTCCGCAGTAAAATAAAAAAGCACCTTATTATTGTCAAAGGTATACTCTGCGTCGATCAGCTTCATCTCCAGACCATGCTTTTGAATTTTCTCCTGGCAGATTTTAAACGCCTCTTTTTCCTTTACCTTATTGGCCGCCTCCTGCTCCATATCCCGCTTGTTTGCAATCCGCAGCACCGGCTTTAAGGGCTGTACCACCTTATCGCTTTCCACCATTCCCGGCTCCGAAACCACCGTTCCAAATTCTATTCCTCTGGCAGTTTCCACAATCACATGGTCCCCGCGCTTTACCTGAAATTTTACAGGATCAAAAAAATATATTTTTCCCGCCGTGCGGAATCTTACTCCTATTACCTTTATCATATATATGCTCCCATCTGCGCGGCTTGCGCGCTTAAACCAGGGTGTACCTCTCCATCGAGTGCTATTTTAACATACTTTTCAGCAAATGACCACTGTTTTATACGGTTTGCATTTTGCAGACCACAAAAAGGGGGTTGCTTGTGACGCTGCGTAATATATTATAATGAAAAAAAGGAGGAGAAAACCTATGGCAAAATATACAGCAATCCCCCAAGGCTATATGACCGTTGGCGAAGCGGCAAAAAAAATGGGCGTTACCGTCCGCACCCTGCAGTATTACGATAAAGAAGGGCTTCTTTCTCCCTCTGCGGAAAGCTCCGGCGGACGCAGACTCTATACGGATAAGGATTTTGTCAAGCTGCACCAGATCTTATCCTTAAAATCTCTGGGCTTTTCTCTGGAGGATATCAAAAAGCGGCTGATCTCTCTGGACACCCCGGCGGATGTAGCCGAAGCCCTTACAAAGCAGGCTGATGAAATACGGCGCAAAATAGAGCAGCTTTCGGAAACCTTAACGGCCATTGAACAGCTGAAGGCAGAAGTTTTACAGATGCAGTCTGTAGATTTCAAAAAATACGCGGATATTATCGTAAATCTGCAGATGAAAAATGAATTTTACTATCTCTTAAAATGGTTTGACACAGAAACCCTGGATTATATCCGCAGCCGTTTTGATAAGGAGAGCGGGCTGGACTTTTTGGAGCGGTTCCAGCGTTTAAGCAATGGCCTTCTGCAGCTTGAAAAGGACGGGATACCTCCCGAAAGTGAAGAATGCCAGCAGCTTACCGGCGCCTACTGGAGCTTGATTCTGGAATTTACCGGCGGGGATATGAGTCTTTTGCCCAAGCTGATGGAAATTGGCAGCTCCATAAAAAACGAGCCAGGAGGGCAGTCCCAGATTACAGGGGCTTATCTGGAATCGGCCTTGCATATCTACTTTTCGAAGCTTGGCGTAAATCCTTTTGATGGAGTGTCACAAAATGAAGATTGAAATGAAAAACGCAGTGGAAGTAAGGGGACTGCAAAAAAGCTATGGCAGTCATGTGGTGCTGAAGGGGCTTCATTTCCATATTAGGACAGGAGAAATCTTTGCCCTTCTGGGCGTCAACGGCGCAGGCAAAACCACTACGCTGGAGTGTATTGAGGGGCTTCGGGAATATGATGAGGGCACCATCACCGTAAACGGAACCATGGGAATTCAGCTGCAGTCCTCCTCCCTTCCTGCCCATATAAAACCGATGGAGGCTGTGAGGCTGTTTGCAGCTTGGAACCGGGTAACGCCTGACCGGTCCATGCTGAATGCCCTTGGCATAAAAGAAATAGAAAAGAAGCAGTACTTTCAACTGTCCACAGGGCAGAAAAGACGGCTCCATCTGGCTCTGGCACTTATTTCATCGCCTGACATTCTATTTCTGGATGAACCCACAGCCGGACTTGACGTGGAAGGACGGCGGTCTCTTCACAGCCAGATCCGTGCACTAAAGGCCCAGGGGAAAACTATCGTACTGGCGAGCCACGATATGGCAGAAGTGGAAACTCTTTGCGACAGAATTGCTATTTTAAAGGAAGGGGAACTTGCATTTTGCGGCACCCCTTCCCAGCTCACCGATCTGGTGGGCAGACAGTTTACCATACAGCTGAAAACAAAGCAAGGCACAAAAATCCATAAAACCAGAGATGTAGCAGACACGCTGTTATCCCTGCTTGCCCAGGAAAAGAAAAAAGGCATCGAGGTACTGGACATCAAAGTAGACAGAGGTACACTGGAAGAACATTTTATGGAATTGACAGGAGGAGTGAAATCATGAGAGCTTTTCTTTATGGAGTAGTTTTACAGTGGAAATTGGATATCAGAAGCAAGTCCCTGCTGGTCACCTGCTATCTCGTTCCCCTGATATTTTTTGCGCTGATGGGAGGAATCTTTACCTCGGTAATGCCGGATATAAGGGACACCTTGATTCCCGCCATGATTGTGATGGGAGTCTCCATGGGCGCATTTATCGGGCTGCCGCCCTCTTTGGCTGAAACCTATGGAAGTGATATAAAGAAAATATACGCGGCAAACGGAGTGCCCCTCTGCTTTGGATGGGCCGCCATGTATCTTTCCGCATTCATCCATCTTTTTCTGATGTGCCTCATTATACTTCTGACTGCGCCAATGGCTTTTGACGCAGCGCTGCCCTCAGACCTTCCCTTGTTTTTTACCGCCCTTTCCATTTACATTGCCGTATCCTTAAGCGTTGGCAGCGTTCTGGGCCTGACGATAAAAAATCAGTCCAGGCTGACCATGGCCGCACAGCTTTTATTCCTCCCATCCATTATGCTGTCCGGAATTATGTTCCCCATTGGACTCCTGCCAGAGCCCCTTATAACAGCAGGAAAAATTTTCCCGGCCTTTTGGGGATACAGACTGATGCTGGATAATGGATTTCTACCACAGAATTTATGGTACTTATCTTTTGTATTTTTGATTGGTGTTTCTTTTTGCGTCATATTACTAAAGGGTCTTCGGAGACCACCCCAAAGACCCTTCTGACTTTATAGGAACCTTTTACACTGTCCAAAAAACTCTATTTTTCCTTCTTTTTCGGCCTTTTGGGCTGGTACAAAATGTTGGAGCAGTCCGGCGGCCAGCCCGTATTTTTCATATCTGCCTGAAATTCCGCAGCCTTTTTCACTGCCTTCCAAATGCTTTTCTTTCCGTTATTCATTCTCTTCCCTCCCTTCTGTCCTCAGACCATTTTTCAGTCTTTATCTCCTGTTTTGCTGCCTTTGCCAGGCACAGCAAAAACCCACAGACCGTCATTCCCAATATGGCGCTGCAAATCCATTCCTGCGGCGCACCCACAAGCTGTAAAAAACCAACTGCAAGGATTTCTCCTGCCAGCACGAGACGTGAACGCCTTTTATACCATCTCATTTCCTCCGAATCAAAATTAAGATTGGGATGATTGACCGGCGCGAAAGCAAACACTGCTGCAGCGGACAAAACCAGGCACACCACTCCTGCCTGCTGCCAGCGGACCAAAAGCGGCAGAAATCCCTTCATGACCGCCAGATAGACAACCATTGTCCCCCAGAAAGCACCCTCTTTCCGTGGCTGCGTGGTATCCGCCCGTTCTACCCCGCAGGGTAAAGAAAAAAGCCAAAAACCACAGTCCCGGCACAAAAGTTCCTATGAGCAGAGACAGCCCAAGCAGCGCTGTGTAGCTCACTGCCTTTCCCACCAGCCTTCCCAGGCCATATTCGTAAATTTCCCTGTCCTGTTCCTCCAAAAGCCGGTTTCTGATCAAGCCGTCCGTCAGGTAGGTGACAACTCTTTCCACAGGAAGTCCCCTTTCCACATTGTTTTCCCAAGCCGGGTCTTTTTTTCACACTATCGCCCGCGTTCCTCATAAAAAAAGAAAGCTCCAAGACATGGCGGCCAGAATCATCGTTTTTACTTCTATGGTGTTCCGGCAGAATTCCCCTTTTACCGCTTCTGCCATGTCTTGCAC
>NZ_CEWDFQ010000122.1:0-8222 GCF_982438285.1 Acetatifactor sp.
CCATAGAAGTCATAGCCCCAGAGCTTGGCCAACAGCATCTCTCTGGTAAACACACGCCCAGGTGCGGCCAAAAAAGTATAGAGCAGCTCAAATTCCCGGGCAGTCAATTCCAGCAGCCTGCCTTCCAAAATAACTTCTCTGGTTTCCAAGTTGATTTCCAGGTCCCGGTAACGCAGGCAGTTTTCTTCCTTCCCTTTGGCGCTTCTACGGAGGATCACCCGTATCTTCTCCAGCAGCACAGGCATAGAAAAGGGCTTCGTCACATAATCGTCAATATCCAGGCCAAAGCCCCGCAGCGCATGCTCCTCCCCATCCAAAGCCGTAAGCATCATGATGGGAACCTGAGACTGTCCACGGATCACTTCACATACGCCAAAGCCGTCAATTTTCGGCAGCATGACATCCAGCAAAACAAGATCAAAGGTGTGGGCTTGAAACAAGGTAAGAGCTGTCACGCCGTCCTGCGCAACAGCAGTCTCATACCCGGCATCCCTGAGATAAGTACAAAGCAATTCCTGAATATCAGGCTCATCTTCCACAATCAGAATATTTTTCATAAACAATCACCCTACTGAAATATAACATGGAAATGTGAATTTATTGTGGAGAATCTACCACAAACAGCCCCCCAGGCGCAAAAACCCCCGGCAGATTCTGCCGAAGCAGTCTCTGCCGGGGATTTGGTAACATCCTGAAAACAATTCTATTCAATTTTCCCCAAGGCCCAGCCTGTTAATGGCTGAAAAAATCGCTCTCACAGAGGCCCTGGTGATATTGGAGCTCACGCCCACGCCGTAGGTAACCCTGCCGTCATCCGCATCCAGCAGATGAATGTAAGCAGCCGCCTGGGAATTAGAGCCGCTCTGCAGCGCATGCTCCTCATAGTCCAAAACCTTGATGGAAATTCCAAGCTCCTGAGCCAGACCCCTCTGTACAGCGTCAATGGGCCCGTTCCCTACAGCCTCAAAGAATTTTTCCTTCCCGTGATCCGTGTATACCACCGTCACTCTGGTGTCAAACTCGGTCTTCACAGAACCGCTCAGATCATCTATCCGCAGTCTGCGGAAATGAATCGGTTCCTTTCGATTCAAATATTCCTCCCTGAATTTCTCCATAATCTCATCCGGAGAAACCTCTCCCTGCTTCTCGGAAAGAGTTTGAATCACATTGGCAAACTCCTTGTGCATGCCCTTTGGAAGCTTAAAACCGAAATAGGAATCCATCACAAAGGCTACGCCGCCCTTGCCGGACTGAGAATTGATACGCACGATGGGCTCGTATTCTCTTCCGATATCCGCAGGATCAATGGGCAGATACGGCACCTGCCAGATATCGCTGCCCCGCTCCTTCATGGCATGAATTCCCTTGTTGATCGCATCCTGATGGGAGCCTGAAAACGCGGTGAAAACCAGCTTGCCCGCATAGGGATGTCTGGGATGTATGGGCAGCTTACAGCAGCGCTCGTATATCTCAATAATTTCATTGATATGCTCAATATTCAGCCCCGGATCAATCCCCTGGGAGAACATATTATAGGCAAGATTCAAAATATCTACATTTCCGGTTCTCTCACCGTTGCCAAAAAGGGTGCCCTCCACTCTGTCCGCGCCCGCCAAAAGGGCAAGCTCCGCACTGGCTACGCCGGTTCCCCTGTCGTTGTGGGGATGCACGCTGACCACAATGCTTTCCCGATTGTTCAGATGGCCGATCATCCATTCTATCTGATCCGCATACACATTGGGTGTGTTCATCTCCACCGTGGACGGAAGATTGATGATCATAGGAGCCTTTGGTGTGGGCTTCCATTCTGCTGAAACCGCATTGCAGATTTCCAGGGCGTAATCAAGCTCCGTGCCCGTAAAGCTTTCTGGTGAGTACTCCAGAATAATTTTGCCGGGAAATTTCTCTGCCCGTTCCTTTACCATTTTCGTGCCGTTAACGGCAATCTCCGTAATGTGCTCCCTGTCCATGTGGAACACTACATCCCGCTGTAAGGTGGATGTGGAATTATAGATATGCACAATGGCCTGCTTACAGCCCTCAATCGCCTCAAAGGTGCGGTCAATCAGCTCCTCCCTGCACTGGGTGAGCACCTGCACCACCACATCGTCGGGAATCAGCCTGCGGTCCACCAGCTGGCGCAGGAAGTCAAATTCAATCTGGCTTGCCGCCGGAAATCCGATCTCAATTTCACGGAAACCAAGCTTAATCAGATACTGGAACATTTCGATCTTTTCTTCCACCACCATGGGATCAATCAGCGCCTGATTTCCGTCCCTCAAATCCACACTGCACCATACCGGAGCCTTGGTAATCTCCCTCTCCGGCCATTTGCGTTCCGGATAATGTACCACAGGATTTTTGCGGTATCTTTTATAATTCAACATTTACGGCTTCTTCCTTTCCAGACCTCTATTCCCCAAGACCGCTTTCCACAGCGTCAACCAGCGCCTTAAGCGCTTCCTCCTCATCATCCCCTTCACACACAAACTCAATTTCATCTCCACATTTCACACAGGCCCCCAGTACGCTCAAAACGCTTTTGGCATTGGCTGTGCTGCCCTTAAATGAAAATGTGATCAACGACTTAAACTGCATTGCTTCTTTGCACAAAATTCCTGCCGGTCTCAGGTGCAAGCCAGTCGGGTTTTTGATAAATACTTTCTGACTTACCATAATGCCATCCCTCCACTTTCTTTTGCTTATCTTAACTATAGCACGGTTCAAATTTTCTGTCAAAACATTACGTCCTGAATCAGATTCGCCAGCTTCTCCGCCTCAGCCTGTATCACCTGCATATCCTTGCCCTCTATCATGACCCGGACTAAAGGCTCAGTGCCTGAGGGGCGTATCAATACTCTTCCCTGTCCCTCAAATTTTTTCTCGATTTCCTCTATGGCCTTCGCAATGACGGGATATTCCATATACTTATCCTTCTTGTGGTTTGCCACCCGGGCATTTACAAGAGCCTGTGGAAGCACCTCCATGATACCAGCAAGCTCAGACAGGCTTTTTCCGGTTTCCACCATAACCTGAAGCAGATGCAGCGCACTCAGGAGTCCGTCCCCGGTGGTATTTTCATCCAGGAAGATAATATGTCCCGACTGCTCTCCTCCAAGGCTGGCTCCGATTTCTCTCATGCGTTCCAAAACATACCTGTCCCCTACCTTTGTCTGCTCCATGTTCAGGCCGCATCTCTCACCCATAAGGAAAAATCCCAGATTGCTCATAACGGTGGCCACAATGGTATCCTTTTTCAGCCTCCCCTGGCTTTTCATATAGTTGCCCACAATAGCCATAATCTGATCCCCGTCCACAATCTTGCCGTTCTCATCCACAGCCAAAAGCCTGTCGGCGTCTCCGTCAAATGCCAGCCCTACCGCTGCCTTTTCAAAAACCACTCTGGCCTGAAGCTCTTCCATATGAGTGGAGCCACAGTTTGCATTGATATTGGTGCCGTCCGGGCTGTTGTGGATTGGCACCACGTCCCCTCCCAATTCCTTTAAGGCCTCCACAGAGGTGTAAAAAGAGGCGCCCTCCGCGCAATCCACTACGATCTTCATGCCCTCCAGATTTACATTCACCGACTGAACAGCATGATTGATGTACTCCTCCCTGGCGTCCGTGCGGTATTTGATCTTGCCAACGCCGGGCCCTATGGGAAACTCAATCCCACGCATCCCGTCCCGGATCACAGCCTCTATCTCATCCTCCATGGCATCCGGAAGCTTATATCCGTCTCCGTCAAAGAATTTAATGCCATTAAATTCCACCGGATTATGGGATGCAGAAATCACCACTCCCGCATCCACCTTGTACTTTTGCGTCAGATATGCCACCGCAGGAGTAGGAAGCACTCCCACATAAATACAGTTGGCTCCTACTGAGCAGGCGCCCGCCATCAGCGCATTCGACAGCATATCTCCTGAAATACGGGTGTCACACCCCACCATAATAGTTGGCTTATGCTTTTTTTCTTTTGTCAAAACATATGCGCCTGCCTGCCCCAGCTGCATGGCAAGCAGAGGAGTAAGCTCCTCGTTGGCAATTCCTCTTACTCCGTCTGTCCCAAATAATCTAGCCATCCTTTTTCCTCGTTTCCGGTGCTTCCACCTTCTTTATTGCTCTTCCAGTCTCGTAACCACCACTCTCGCATAGACCCGGCTTTCCAGATTGACTTCCTCCGCCAGCTCAAAGGTGATGGGTATGAAATAGGTTCCCGGGGAGAGCTCCTCCCTTTCCTCATCTGCCATCCATGCCCCGATATCCACGGTGCCCCTCACCGCACTCTCAACCAGAGGCGTGATGTAGGCATCCAGTCCGTACACATTCAAGGTGTATGTGGTGTAATCCTCCTGCAGCTGTACATCCACATCTTCGGGAGCATTCACAAGACTGATGTTTTCTGCCGGTATCTCCAGTGTTTTTTCTACCTGGGGTTCAATGTAAACTGTAGCGGTTACTCTGCCGTTATAGCTGCTGTCCGCCAGGCTCACATTTTCGGGCAGGTAGTCTCTGATATCAATGGTTTTCACAAAGTTTTCTGTTGCACCGGAGATATCCAATTCCTCCTCCGGAATGCTGATCCTGCTTATGCCTGACAGCGTATAGGCCGAGCCGGCGATCTGTACGGAAGCGGGACTGCTCTCCGTTACACCGGTGGCAAGATATCCCTCCTGAGGCTCACCAGCTACGTTCAGCTCTATGGGAACTGTCTTTACGGCAAGTATCTCCACCTCTATGCGCACATAGCTTACATTCTTCCTTACACTGGTGGAATCCACCAGGTTCCCGTCTCCATCATAAAGCTGCACATCCACGTTGGCGGACAGGCTGTTTGTGGCTCCCGTCACATCGATTTCCACTGCAGCATAGCTGATGCTTTGTATGACAGATTCCGGCCCAGTAACCTCAATCAGGGTTTGATCAGGCGTTGCGCTTGCCACCATATAGCCGTCTGCCACCTCGCCCACCGTATTGGTCTGCAGCCTTACCCATTTGCTGCTCTTGTCCTCCACACTCAGGCGTACGGCGTCGTGATCCCCCTCAATGCTGTCTATCTCATAGTTTACCGAATAGGTAATAGCCACCGTATTAATGTCCGTCAGCTTACTGATGTCAGCCTCCGCCACAATATCCGAAGCGCGCAGCTGCTCCCGGATGCTTCGGGGTGCGCTGACCGTCACATTTACGGAATCCGTGTTGTCCAAAACCTCATAGACCTTGTTTTCCTCGTCCAGAAGCTCTGTATTGGTCAGCCTTACCGTGATATTATTAAAACGTCTATTTCCGATGGGGTCATCGATCTGCACAACCAGAAACCACAGGATAAAGGCAAGTATCAGGGATACAAGCTTCAGACCCCAGTTTTTAAATATTTTTTTTCTCATCAACGGTCCTGCTCCTTCCCTTCCAGATACGCTTGCTCTTTGCCTTCTCCTCCCCGTCTTTATTCAAAATTTGCTGCAGACGTTTTTTCAGTCCCTCCGCATCCAGATTCCGGGACAGCTCTCCCTCGTAGGCCACGCTGATGCCGCCAGTCTCCTCGGACACGATCACCGTAAGGGAATCCGACACCTCGGAAATGCCAACCCCCGCCCTGTGTCTGGTGCCCAGCTCCTTGCTCAGTCCCATATTGTCGGAAAGGGGCAGATAACAGGTAGCAGAGGTGATTCGGTTTCCCCGGATAATCACCGCGCCGTCATGCAGAGGCGTATTATGCTCGAAAATATTAATCAGAAGCTGGCTTGTGACAATTCCGTCCACGTCGATCCCCGTGCGTTCATAATCCCGCAGGGACACATTCTGCTCTATCACGATCAGGGCTCCCGTCTTGACCTTGCCCATCTCCACACAGGCCTTGGTTATTTCGTTAATGGTTTTCTGGGAGAACAGCTCCTGTGTCCCGCGCCTGGAATCAAAGGGAAGCACTGAAGTGAGCAGATTCTTTTTTCCCAGCTCCTCCAGAGCATGGCGCAGCTCCGGCTGAAGCACCACAATCAGCGCCGTTACCGCAAAGGTCAGCACATTCTGCGCCATCCACAGAATTGTGGACATATTTGCCAGATATGCCAGAAGCAGAAACACAAGGATCACGATCAATCCCTTCATCAGCTGCCATGCCCTTGTGGTCTTCATCCAGACTAAAATATAATACAACAAAAAGGCGATAATCAAGATTTCTACGAAATCGCTTATCCCCATTGTTGTCTTATATACACTAAAATCTCTTAAGTGATCAACTACTGTCTCAAACCACTGCATTGCCTATCATTCCCTGCTATTTATTTTCAGAACAATTCCTCGTAATCATCCGTATTCTCCTCAGTCATATTGCTGTTAATGGTTACGCTCCTGCCCGTTCTGGCATCATTCCTGTGTGTCCCCGGTCTTTGGCCCCTTCCCTCATCCCGGTGCGCTCCTTGCAATGTCCGCTCCTGCCCCGTGGAAATTCTCTCCGTAGTCACATTTCTGGTTCTCTGTCCGGAAACGGTTCTGGCGCCCGCTGCAGACGTTCTGCCCGGGGCGGCCCCGGTACGCCTCTGGGGGTTGATTTTCTTCACCGTTTTGGAAGGCGCAGTCACTGTCATCTTGGGTACGGCCTTCACATAGTAATAGTATTCATCATCCTCAAACTGCACCTTTTCTGTCCGGCTGTAATCCACACAAAACCGGAAAAACTCTATGATTTTTGCCACCACCACGGCCACGATTTCTCCCACCACTGCACCCAGCAGAGAAAGATTGAGATCATACATCAAATCCCCTACCAAAAGTATGACCAGATTCATCATAACACCGGCAATCATGGCAATCGTCCAGCAGTGATCCACCGCCATCCTGCGTATCAAATATACCACAATCACAGTGATTGCAAATGCCGCTATCACCACAAACATCTCCTGATTCCCCAGGATTCCGTCAATAATCAGCCTAAGCTTTGCGGTGGCCTCCTCTGCGCCCATAGTGCTTATGGTAGATGCACTGCTGGACACGGTAAGAAGCAGATAATATACCACTACACCGCAGCTGACGGAAACAGCGGACGCAGGCGTCCCCAAAAGTCCCAAAGCCACAGGCATAATATAAGGCACCTGAAGTACAAACAAAAACGGCGTCAGCACCGCCACAATGGCCTCCTTGTGGCAAATCCTGAAAAACAGAAGAAACAGCAGCAGATAGACACACAGGCCTATGGCCGCAATCTCCAGGGACAACGCATACATATGAGCCAGACTGAACAATGCCGCAAACAAAACAATGCTTCCCATTGGAAGGAAGGAGCACAAGAGCGAGACAATCAGAACAATGGCTATATTATCCAGCTGCGTCATATATCCCAGCTGCCCGTTCAGGGTATTCAGCACCAAAAAAGCCAGCAGAAACTTCAAAATCGGCAGAATAAAAAATTCATTTTTACTGTAAAACAGCTTTAGTTTTTCTCTAAATTCCAGTAAACCAGTCATTCTTTCCTCCAGGTAAGCTTAAAATGCCTCACTCGTTGTAAAGCGAATTGAGCTTTTTCAGGTTGTGATAATAACATTTCAGGCTTTTCTTTGCTTTGGAATATCGGTAGGAATACAGAATATAAGAAATCACTCCATATCCTGCCACCGTAATCCCGTAGTACAAAAGCACGGTCTGGGCAAACTCGATCAGATTCATGTTATAAATATCCTGCATGAAAATTTCAAAGTCATAGAACACAAACAGTGCAAATATAATGGCAAAGGCCACGGTGGCGCAGAAAACGGATTTCAGCACCTGCAGGCCGATATAATCGCTGCGAAAATATCTGCCTATAGCCACATTCTCCCGTCCCTCATTTTGTTCATAGGATGCCATTTTTGTCATCAGAATAATACGTTCTTCGTTCAGCATGATAATTTCTCCATTTATAAATACCGCATTCTCGGGTTTTCCCGGTCAACAGGCTCCCGCTTGACCTCCTTGGGTTTATTGCTCTCCAAAATATTCTTAAAGCCCTTGGTCATGTCAAATTTGCATTTTTCGCAAAATCTGCCGCAGCGGATTGGCGCCCCGCAGACCTCGCAGGTCAGGAAAATAGGAGAATCCTCCGTCACCTCCAGCCGCTCCTCCCGAAGCCACTGCCTGATCTGGGAGGGCTCCACATCGCATGCCTTCGATACCTCAGGAATGCCCACCCCAGGATGGCTGCGTATATACTCCTTCACCTCCTGAAATTTGCCCTCAAGAGATTC
>NZ_CEWDFQ010000123.1:0-8199 GCF_982438285.1 Acetatifactor sp.
ATTGTAAACCTGGAAAAGCACATTGAGAATCTGAAGAAGTTTGGCGTTCCCGTAGTGGTGACTTTAAATTCCTTTGCCACGGATACCGTGGAAGAGGTTTCCTTTGTAAAAGACTTCTGTGAAGAGAGAGGGTGTGAGTTTGCCCTTTCCCAGGTCTGGGAAAAGGGAGGCGAAGGAGGCATAGAGCTGGCCCGGAAGCTGATGGAAACCCTGGAAAAAAAGGAAAGCCGCTTTCATGTGCTGTATGAGGATGACCTTGGGCTAAGGGAAAAAATCACTATGATAGCAAAGGAAGTCTACGGCGCAAACTGCGTAAATTTTTCATCTGCGGCTGCAAAACAGCTGGAAAAGCTGGAAAAGCTGGGTTTTGGCGCGCTTCCGGTGTGTATGGCGAAAAATCAGTATTCCCTGTCCGACGATCCCGCCCTGTTAGGACGTCCGGAAAACTTTGAGATCAATGTGAGAGAAGCTTACGTCTCAGCGGGTGCTGGATTTGTGGTGGCGCTTACGGGAGCGGTCATGACCATGCCAGGACTGCCCAAGAGACCGGCGGCTTATCGTATAGATGTAGATGAAAATGGTGTGATTACCGGTCTCTTTTAAGGAATTGAACTTGCGGGAGAGGTATGGAATTTATGAAGTGTCCAAATTGCGGGGCGGAGATAAGGGAGGGGTCTCTTTATTGCGAACATTGCGGTGAAGACATTCACATTGTGCCTGATTTTGAACCGGAGGTAGAATTTAGTCTTGAACAGACCTTAAGCGGCATTGTGGAGGAGCTTGGAGACAGTAAGAGCGAAGAAATGGAGGAACCGGAAGAGAATGCTTCGGGGAAACAGCAGAAGGAGCATGGCAGGAAAAGAGCAAAAAGGCGAAAAAGGAAGCTGGCTCTGCTCATAGGAGGCTGTGTGTTTGTGGGGCTGTTTATATCCGCTGCCGCCTGGTCTGTTGCAATTTACCGGTACAATTCTCTTGATTATCAGGTACAAAAGGCGGTACAATGTGTGGAGAGCGGACAATACGATCAGGCGGTGGGTTATTACAGCCGGGCTCTTACACTGGACGAAAGCAACATTGAGCTGAAATTTGCCCTGGCTGAAGCCTATTTTTTAAAGAACAATAGGATCGAATACGAGTATCTTCTGCGGGAAATCGTAAAGGACGCCGATGCAACCACACAGCAGCTGGAGAGAGCTTACGGCAAGCTCATTGCCATTTACCGTGCAAGGGAGGATTACCAGACCATAAACGATCTGATTTTGGGAAGTGAGAACAGCTCCATTATTTCCACCTATCAGAGTTATATTGCAATGGCTCCGGAATTCAGCATACCGGAGGGCTATTATAATGAGGTACAGCCTCTAAAGCTTACGGCGTTCGGCTCCGGCCGGATTTATTATACGCTGGACGGCAGTGAGCCGGATGAAAACAGCAGCCAGTACACGGCGCCTATCCTGCTGGAGGACGGGGATTACATCATCAAGGCTTATTTTGTGAATGATAACGGAATCGTCAGTGAATGCGTCAAAAAAGAGTATCATATTGATATTGAGGAGATTCCGGCTCCGGAGATCAGCGCGGTGAGCGGAGAATACAATTTCCCCATCAACATTGAGGTTTTGAGCGATGCGGAGGATGTATATTACACAACGGACGGCACAACGCCCACCTATTCCTCCACGCCGTATACGGGCCCTATTCCCATGCCCCTTGGCAAATCCGTATTCCGATTTGCCAAAATTGTAGACGGAAGGTGCGGAAACGTGGCGGAGAGAACCTACCGGCTTGTGATGAATACAGAGCTTACCCCACAGGATGCGGAGACTGCAGTGGTGGAGTATATCGTTTCCACCGGAAAGATTTTTGACGAAAACGGCTATTTTAATGAGACGAACGCCAGGTATCTGTATCAGTATCAATATGTGACGAACATCAGTGAGATAGATGATTTTTATGTGATATCCGAAATTTTTGAGGATGCAGACGGAATCCGCACAAAAACTGGCAGTCATTTTGCAGTAAACGCATATACGGGGGCGGTTTTTAAGCTGCAGATAGATGAAAACAATCAACTTACATTAGTTGAAATAGAATAGAGAGGTGTGTTATGTATAGGATTGCGAAAAAAAAGGAGCTTACCGCCAATATTTATTTGATGGAGGTGGAGGCAGAGAGAGTGGCAAAATCCTGCGAGCCGGGACAGTTTGTCATTGTCCGTACGGACAGCCAGGGGGAGAGAATCCCTTTGACCATCTGTGACTACGACAGAGAAAAGGGAACGGTTACCATTGTATTCCAAAGCGTGGGCGTGGGAACGCAGATCATGGCCCATCTGGAGGAGGGAGACAGCTTTCACGATTTTGTGGGGCCCCTGGGCTGTGCTTCTGAGTTTGTAAAGGAAGATATAGAGGAGCTTAAGAAAAAGAAAATTCTCTTTGTAGCTGGAGGCGTGGGGGCGGCGCCGGTGTATCCCCAGGTAAAATGGCTGCATGAAAGAGGCATTTCGGCGGATGTGATTGTGGGCTGCAAGACGAAGAGCTTGTTAATTTTGGAAGAGGAAATGAAAGCAGTTGCCGGAAATCTTTATATTACTACCGATGACGGTTCCTATGGCAGAAGCGGCATGGTGACGAAAACCATACAGGATCTGGTGGATGAGGGCAAAAAGTATGATGTGTGTGTAGCCATTGGGCCCATGATTATGATGAAATTCGTATGCCAGCTGACAAAACAGTTAAACCTTCCTACGGTTGTAAGCTTAAATCCCATTATGGTAGATGGCACTGGAATGTGCGGAGCATGCCGGGTCACGGTAGGCGGGCAGGTAAAATTTGCCTGTGTGGACGGACCGGAATTTGACGGTCATGCAGTGAATTTTGACGAGGCCATGAGACGCCAGCAGATTTATAAAACCGCAGAGGGAAGAGCCATGTTAAAGCTGCAGGAGGGAGATACCCATCACGGAGGCTGCGGCATCTGCAGCTGAGGGATTTGAAGCAGCAGCTATCTAAGAAAACGGAAATTTTGGAAACAGATCAATCATGGAGGGAACAATGGACGTATTAAAAAAGGTGCCTGTCAGAGAACAGGATGCAAAGGAACGTGCAGCCAACTTTAAAGAGGTATGCCTTGGATATAACAAGGAGGAGGCCATGGAGGAGGCAGCCAGGTGTATCAACTGCAAAAACGCTCAGTGCGTCAAGGGCTGTCCTGTTGCCATCAATATTCCCGGCTTTATCCAAAAGGTAAAGGAAGGAGAGATCGAGGAGGCTTATCAGATTATCAGTGAAGCCAGCGCGCTTCCGGCAGTCTGTGGACGTGTCTGCCCACAGGAGAGCCAGTGTGAAGGGAAATGTATCAGAGGAATCAAGGGTGATCCCATTTCTATCGGCAAGCTGGAGCGTTTTGTGGCAGACTGGGCCAGAGAAAACGGCATCAAGCCGGCGGGCCCCAAGGAGAAAAAAGGAAAGAAGGTTGCTGTGATCGGTTCCGGACCGGCAGGACTTACCTGTGCGGGCGATTTAGCCAAAATGGGCTATGATGTGACTATCTTTGAAGCGCTCCACGAGCCGGGAGGTGTTTTGGTATACGGCATACCGGAGTTTCGTCTCCCCAAAAAGGAAGTGGTGGAGAAGGAGATCGAAAACGTGAAATCCCTTGGGGTAACCATAGAGACAAATGTGGTGGTGGGAAAATCTGTGACCATCGATGAGCTCTTGGAGGAAGAGGGCTTTGACGCGGTGTTTATCGGCTCCGGCGCGGGACTGCCAAAATTTATGGGGATTCCCGGAGAAAATTCCAACGGCGTATTTTCCGCAAATGAATATCTGACCAGAAACAATCTGATGAAATCCTTTGATCCTGACTCCAACACACCCATTATGCACGGTAAGAAGGTGGCGGTGGTGGGCGGAGGAAATGTAGCCATGGACGCTGCCCGGACGGCGCTGCGCCTGGGCGCTGAGGTGCACATTGTATACCGCAGAAGCGAAGAGGAGCTGCCCGCCAGAGTGGAGGAGGTGCATCATGCCAAGGAGGAGGGGATTATATTTGATCTGCTGACCAATCCTACGGAAATCCTTGCGGATGAAAAAGGCTGGGTGACTGGCATGAGATGTATCAGAATGAAGCTGGGAGAACCGGATGCCTCAGGACGCCGCCGCCCGGTGGAAATTCCGGGTTCCGAGTTTGTCATGGAGCTGGATACAGTGATCATGTCCCTGGGAACCTCTCCCAATCCGTTGATTTCATCTACTACGAAGGGGCTTGAGGTCAATAAGTGGAAATGTATCATTGCGGACGAGACTGACGGAAAGACCACCAAAGAAGGCGTTTATGCGGGCGGGGACGCTGTCACCGGAGCTGCCACCGTTATCCTGGCCATGGGCGCAGGAAAGGCGGCGGCCAGGGGAATAGACGAATACTTAAGCGGAAAGGAATCGTAATATGGTTAAGCATATTGTACTGTGGAATTTTGTGGAGGAGCTTACGACACAGGAGCGCACACAGGCGGGAGAGAAGATGAAGCAGCTTTTAGAGCCCATCAAAGAGCGTGTTCCGGGGGCTGTGGACATTCAGGTAATCATGAATGAACAGGAATCCAGCAACCGGGATGTGGCTTTGATTTCCACCTTTGAGACCGTGGAGGCTCTGGCGGAATATCAAAAGCATCCGGATCATGTGTCCGCAGGAAAGTATATCAGAAGCGTTACCTGCAACAGAGCCTGCATGGATTACGAGTTTTAGGAGGAAGGATTATGCCCTGGTGTCCCAAATGCAAGAATGAGTATCGTGAAGGAATCACCGTATGCGCAGACTGCGGGTGCGAGCTGGTGAATGAGGAGCAGATGGAGGAGCTTGTTTCTGTCATTTTTGGGGAGGAGGAACAGATGACTTCCCTGAAGGCGTTTTTGGAGTATCAGCAGATTGAGGGTGCCGTGATCCGCTATGACGAGCAGGATCAGGTTTTCGAGCTGCTTGTAAGGAAAAACGACA
The DNA here is from genome assembly GCF_982438285.1 of Acetatifactor sp. Taxonomy (NCBI): domain Bacteria; kingdom Bacillati; phylum Bacillota; class Clostridia; order Lachnospirales; family Lachnospiraceae; genus Acetatifactor; species Acetatifactor sp. The sequence goes on from NZ_CEWDFQ010000123.1 coordinate 4,996, forward strand.
GGGAACGGGCTTTGGAAATTGCCAGGATTTTTTTGGAGCAGGAGGGCTCCCTTTCGCAAAACCGGGAGGGAAAAGAGGAAAATTCTACAGTTTATGAAAAGAGTGAACAAAAGGCGGAGGATAATCGTTCCTCTGCCTGGACGTTGTTAGTTGTGGGCGGTGCAGGTCTGGTATTTTTAATGCTGGGAATGGGGGGAGTGCTTCCCTTTTCTGTGGGCAATCCCTATTTGTTTTACGGTGTGATGAGCGCTGTATTTCTGCTTTTTATTGTGATGGGCGTAGTTTCCATGAAAAATGCCAGAGTATTTGAAAAGAAAGCGGAATCGGAGAATACCCTTCGTGAAACGTTGGAGAAGTGGTGCAGAGAAAATCTGGACGCCGGAGAAATCGACAAGGAGCTTGGAGATGTGTCAGGGGATGGGAAAGAGATTCTCTACTTTAAGCGGTATGAGAAATTGAAGGAGAAGCTGAACCATCAATTTATGAATCTGGATCAGGCCTTTCTGGAAAATCTCATCGACGAAACCATATATGATATGGTGTTTGGAGACATATGAAAATCACAGTAGTATGTGTGGGAAAAATCAAGGAAAAATTTTACAGGGATGCTGTTTCAGAATATGAAAAGCGTCTGAGCAGATACTGCAGATTTGAAATTCTGGAGGTGGCGGACGAAAAAACCCCGGAGGGCGCGGGGAAAGCTTTGGAGGAGCAGATCAAAGAAAAAGAAGGGAAGCGGATTCTGGCCAGGATAAAAGAGGATGCTTATGTGTGCACCCTTGAGATCGGAGGCAGAAAATTTTCCTCGGAGGGTTTTGCGGCCTATCTGGAGAAGGCTGCTTTAAGCGGGAAAAGCAATATCGTTTTTGTGATCGGCGGCTCCCTCGGACTGCACCAATCTGTGCTTGACCGGTCGGATCAGGCTGTCAGCTTTTCGGATATGACCTTTCCGCACCAGCTCATGAGAGTGATTTTAAGTGAACAGATTTACCGGGCTTTTCGGATTATTCATAAGGAGCCGTATCATAAGTAAGGGCGGTTTGCCGCATTTGGGTATGATATGGTGTGAAGTAATGACTTCTGTAAAAAACGTTTGGGAAAGAGTGGACAGATGGTGTTCCGCTCTTTTTTGTATATTTGAGAAAGAAATCCGTACAGTATCTGGCTGCCGTAGGCCGTGATGGAAAGGCCAAATGCCGTCCTTTCATGTTCGCAGGGGAAATGGATGGCAAACTTTGGTTTTGCACCAACAACACCAAGGACGTCTACAAGGATATGCAGCAGAATCCAGACATAGAGATTTCCGTTTCCAGCCCGTCCTATGCGTGGATTCGTCTGAATGGTGAAGCTGTTTTTGAGGACAACATGGCCGCCAAGGAAATGTGCATTCAGAACCCCATTGTCAAGGGACAGTATGGCGAGGCAGCTAACCCGATCTTTGAAGTGTTCTATCTGAAGAATGCTCACGCAGTGATTGCTGACTTTTCCGGCAACCCACCCAAGGAGTACGACCTGTAAGCACAATTTTCCAAATATCCTCAGAAGTGCATTGATATTACACAAAAGCCCGTCGTGATTGAACAGGAACATGGTCTGCGCTGCGGAAACTGCTTTGAAATTTGTCCCGCAAGGGCAGTCGAAAGAAGGCAACATTCCATAACACAGCCCATCCCCTAAGAACAACGGCTTAACTTCCCATCTATTTCCAAGAGCAGTCAGTTATAGTATAATGGAGCCAGCTAAAGAAACCCTTTGCAGGTCACAGCCTGCAGTAATATTTTTTGATGGACTCCAACAGTGCAATAACGCGTTCGTCCTCAATGCGGTAAAAAACGTTCATGCCTTGCTTTTCAGAGGATAAAATTCCGGCGGCTTTCAGCTGGCTTAAATGCTGTGACAGAGCAGAGGAGGTAATATGAGTCAGATGCGTATGGATTGCACCTACAGTGAGACTGCCCTCCATGAGAGCGCATAAAATAAGAAGCCGGTGTTCATTGGCCAGAAGCTTCAGAAGCTCCGCAATTTTTTTCGCTTGTTCTTCCATAGGGGAAATTCTCCTTTTGATTGTTGATCTTTCTGTTTCGCAGTCTGCATATGCCCTGTGTCATTGTTCCCATGGGACAGTAAACGCACCAGGATCTGGGGCGGAAGAGCGCCATTGTGACAAGTCCCAGTACGGTGGAAGTGAGCATTACGCCGAAGAAACCAAAAGCATACTGGGCAAACCAGGGAGAAGCCATGCCCACCTCAGGCCACTGCCATGGAAGCCGGAACACCCACAGCAGAGTCACAGTCTCCTGCAGCGGCGCTCCTGCAAATACTTTGTAAGTGTTGTACAGCATGAGGCAGAACATTGTCATAAAGAACGCAAGGAAGCCATAACGGAATAAGGGGCTTCTTAAGAATTTCGGCGGGGGCGTGTTCCGCGAAAGTTTCAGTTTTTCTCCAAGCAGTCCCAGAAGCTGCCCCCTGCCGCAGTAACGGTTACAGTAAGCCTTGTTTCCTCTGATTATGGCAGTCAACAGCGGAATGGTGAAAAACAGCATTCCCAGCCACGCAAACAAAATATTGAACAGACCAAGGCACAGATACAATAATTCCCCTATCCACAGATAATCGGACCATCTTTTTTTCTTTTTCATCCTGCGTCCCCCCGTTCTATAATGGTGATGACGGCAGCCGGACAGGCTTTGGCGCAAATGCCGCATCCAACACATTTTGCTGCATCCACACGGGCGATAATCCCAGAAGCAATATGAACGGCGCCCCGGGGACAGGCAGCGGCGCAGCAGCCGCAGGCTACACATTCTCTGCCAATATTGGCAATTTTTGGTGAAAGCTTCATAAGTTGCAAACATCTCTCCTGTATTTAAGTATTTTAGATATTACTAATATACTTAAAAGCTGTAGAAAAGTCAATAGGAAATTGACTGTTTCTTGGGCAGAATAAGGATATTATTACGAAAAAAGAAGAGCAGGCTGGAGGATTCTTTTTCAGAGTTCATTCGATTTTCAAGGTGCTGTTTACAGATAAGCTAAGATAAGTCCACATCTAAATGACCGCCCGTCCAGTATATTCACAAAGTCGGAAATCTGCTTGGAAAACTCAATATTCCACGCTCTCGGAATTGTGGTAGAGTAAAACAATAAAGCGATAAGTCCAAGTTCGAGGAATTGACATTATCGATGATTGGTATTATAATC
>NZ_CEWDFQ010000124.1:0-8198 GCF_982438285.1 Acetatifactor sp.
ATGTATATATGTATATTTTTTTTAAATTACTTTCGAAGTAGAGGATATTCTCTAGATTTTCCTGTATGGTGCACCCCTTTTTCTTATAAATAAAAAGCGCCCTTTTCTGGATAAGTAGTCTGAAAAATTTATTTAGCTCTAAAAACAGCAATTCTTTTGCAATGGGGACAGTTAAAATAGCAAACGGTTTGCTATCAAATAATTCTAAAAAATTAAATGGTTTTTCTGAGATATATATAATTTCCAAAGAATGATTTTCCATATTTTGGCGAATAAATTGGCCATATTCTATACTGTTAACATACTCTGAAGAAACATCTAAAAACAGTAAATTGCAAGATGATTTCTCTAGAATAGGTAATAATACTTCCTGACACGAATGCCTTATATGAATGGAAATCCTTTTTTTATAAGAGCTTTCATAATCCTTGATGTGTTTGGAAAGCTGACGGCATAAAATATGATTGTTTGAACATATTATAATATTAGCAGAAAAAAGGTCTCCTCCTTCCCACGAAGAATACCAAAAGTTTTTATCCTTCATCATAAAATTCCCCTTTCTGATAAAGTATATTTTCCCCACTTCAATCATAACCCTTCCCGTTCTTGTCTGTCCACAAAATCCTGTTTCAAATCTTCATTTTTCGAGAATTTTTTTAATGATAATATTTCTAGCGCTTATACATCCGGAAAAAAATATGCTAAAATAAAAAAAATTGGAAAAAAATGAATGGATTACAGTCTGCCAATCGTATGATAGGTGAAGTCAGAAATATATAAGCAGTCAAAAAGGAGGAATGACCTATGAAACGAAAAATTAAAATGGCAGCAGCTGGTGCATTAGCGGCAGTGATGCTGTTATCCATGGGAACAACAAGCGTGCTTGCGGCCGGCCCGGGAGCAGGATACGGGCGGGGATTTGTTGATGCGGACAGCGACGGCATCTGTGACTATGCGGGAAGTGCCTGCCGCTATATCGACTTGGATGGTGACGGGATTTGCGACAACTACGGCGCCAGACAGGGAAGAGGGTTTCGCGGAGGGAGAAACAGATAGCAGGAGACAATGGGATGCGGAGTGAACAAGAGGTAAACAGGGCAATCGAACAGTATTCTGACATGGTCAGACGGCTCTGCATGATACATTTGAAAAGCTATGCCGATACCGAGGACATATTTCAAACTGTGTTTTTGAAGTATGTCCTTAGCTCCGTTTCCTTTGAAAACGAGGAACATGAGAAGGCATGGCTTATCCGTGTTACAATCAATGCCTGTAAGGACCTGCTCAAAAGCTTTTTCCACAGTCGAGTCACGTCATTGGACAAAATTTTAGAGCAGCCTGCGCAAATACAGGAGGATCACAGAGAAGTATTGGAGGCCGTATTGTCCCTCCCAGAAAAATACAGAGAGGTTATCTATCTGCACTATTATGAAAACTATACCGCACCGGAAATCAGCCGGATTTTAGGGAAAAAGGTAAATACCATTTACACGCTCCTTACTCGTTCCAGGCATATGCTTCGGGAAAAGCTGGGAGGTGATGAATATGAATGAAAAACTGAAAGAAGCCTTCGGACAGATAAAGGCAGAAAAGGAATTAAAAAGTAAAACCAAGGATTTTATTTTTCAGAGAACCAAAGGCTATACACGGGGGAAAATTGTAAATTACAAGCGTCTTTCAGCCGCATTTGTGTGCATGGCGTTTCTGCTGATTGGAGGATATTGGCTTTATTTTGTCCCCACAGTGCAAATCAGCATAGATATAAATCCATCCATGGAATTAGGAGTGAATCGCTTTAATCGTGTCATTTCCATTGAAGGCTGCAACGACGACGGGCAGGAACTGATAAGTGACCTCGATCTAAAATTTATGAATTATTCTGAGGCAGTAAACCAAATAATGGAAAGTGAAAATATCGCTTCTTTATTATCCAATGATGAGATAATGACCATTGCTGTCATCGGAACAGACGACGCGCAATCGGAAGAAATTTTTTCTGACATACAGTCCTGCACGGCTGGAAGAAATAATGCCTATTGCTATTACGCCCATTCCGAGGAAGTGGAGGAGGCCCACGAAGCCGGACTTTCGTATGGAAAATACAGAGCATTCCTGGAGGTACAGGCACTTGAACCCGACATTACTATTGATGAAATACAAGACATGACAATGCGGGAAATCAGAGATTTGATAGATGAACTGTCAGATGGACAGGAGAGGGAAGAGGATGATTCGGGAAACAAAACAGGTTATCAACACAGAGGAAATGGAAACGGACAGGGGGAAAAGAATAGGTGGGGAAAAACAGATTAAGGTCTTTTATTTTTAGATTTTTTTTATGATAAAATTCCCCGGTTTTTACACATTGAAGAAAAGAATGTGATATAATAAATTTGCTTTGGAGAAATTTGTTTTGCCGTAAGGTGCCTGGAAAGGAAGATCACATGAAATTTAAAACTCGTCTGCGGGTAACCTTTATCACAATTATAATGCTTCCGCTGGTGCTGACAGCTATCGCCTTTATCATCATAGGAATTTATCTCATGAACATCCGTCAGGGTTTTTCTCTGGATGCCTTTGACTATTCCATGATGTCAGAGGGTATGGATGCCTTTGTCAATACCACGGATGAAGCTTATTATGTGCTTTTGGAGCAGGCCGAAGAGGATCCTTCCAGGCTGGAGGACAAGGAGTACCTGGAGATGATAAATTCTGAGGTGTCCCGGAAATCCACCTATCTTCTGGTGAGAAAGGGCGATGAGATTTACTATGCAGGCAATGAAGCCGCCGCCAGGCTCATTTTTCAGAAGCTGCCGGACTACGGTGAGGGAGAGCTGAGCGAGGATTCCGGGGTTTATTTTAATGAACTGGAAAAATACGTAAAGCAGATTGATTTTACCTTTTCCGATGGAACGCAGGGCAGCGTTTTTGTGGTAACAAAAATGAACGCCCTGATTTCAAAGCAGCTTTTGATCGATATGTTTATTGCCATACTGCTGATTTTGGTGTTTACCAGCATGATGCTCACTCAATGGATCCAAAAAGGGGTATTCAATCCAATTGACCAGCTGAATGTGGCCATGCGCAAAATCAAGGAGGGCAATTTTGACTATGCCCTTCAGACGGACGCCAAGGGAGAGATCGGGGATCTTTACCGCAATTATGAGGATATGCGGCTGCGCCTTAAGGAATCCACGGAGGAAAACCATCAGCACGAGGTGCAGAATAAAGAGCTGGTCAGCAATATTTCCCATGATCTGAAAACACCCATCACGGCTATCAAGGGCTATGTGGAGGGCATTATGGACGGTGTTGCGGATACTCCGGAGAAAATGGACAAGTATATTAAAACCATTTATAATAAAGCAAACGATATGGATAAGCTGATCAACGAGCTGACACTCTACTCCGGAATTGACAACAACCGCATTCCCTATAATTTTCGCCGGATCAATGTGGCGGATTATTTCGGGGACTGTGTGGAGGAGATCGGACTGGATCTGGAATCCAAAAATATAGAGCTGAATTATTCCAACATGGCGGATCCTGATACTGTGGTTATCGCAGATCCGGAGCAGATGAAAAAGGTAATCAATAATATTATAAGCAACAGTGTAAAATATATGGATAAACGCCACGGTGAAATAGATATCCGCATTCTGGATGAGGTGGATTCCATCCGGGTGGAAATTGAGGACAATGGCAAGGGGATTGCCCAGAAGGATCTGCAGAAAATTTTTGAACGCTTTTACCGGACGGATGCTTCCCGCAATTCCGCTCAGGGGGGAAGCGGCATTGGGCTTTCCATTGTAAAGAAAATCATTGAGGATCACGGCGGATATATCTGGGCCACCAGTAAGGAGGGGGAGGGGACCTGTATGCACTTTGTGCTGCGAAAGTACATTGAGCTGCAGCCCCAGGAAACAGTGGCATAAGGCGCAAAGCAGCGCAGAAATGAGGTAAAGTATGAGCAAAATTTTAATTATCGAGGACGAAGTGGCAATCGCGGATCTGGAAAAGGATTATCTGGAGCTTAGCGACTTTCAGGTGGACATCTGCAACACAGGGGACGAGGGCCTTAAGACCGCATTAAGCGGTGACTATGATCTGGTGGTGCTGGATCTGATGCTTCCCGGAATAGATGGCTTTGAGGTGTGCAAGAAAATCAGAGAGGAAAAAAATATCCCTATTCTCATGGTGTCCGCCAAAAAGGATGATATTGATAAGATCAGGGGACTGGGACTGGGGGCAGACGATTATATGACAAAGCCCTTCAGCCCAAGCGAGCTGGTGGCTCGTGTGAAGGCGCATCTGGCACGGTATGAGCGCCTGGTGGGTGCCAATCAAAAGCCCCAGAATGATATTGTGGAGATCAGGGGAATCCGCATCGACAAGACAGCGAGACGGGTTTACGTGGACGGGGTGGAAAAAACCTTTACCACTAAGGAATTCGACCTTTTGACCTTCCTTGCGGAAAATCCCAATCATGTATTTACCAAGGAAGAGCTGTTTCGGAAAATCTGGGATATGGATTCTATCGGAGACATTGCCACTGTCACCGTCCATATCAAAAAAATCCGGGAAAAAATTGAGAAGGACACCGCAAAGCCCCAGTATATTGAAACTATCTGGGGGGTGGGCTACCGCTTTAAGGTGTAATATTTGTGCCGCGCAGAATAGAAAATCTGCGCGGCCTTCTTTTCGCTGTGCTTTTCAGCCCCGTTTACATTTCATTGAAATAGAGCTGTATCCGGTTCTGGATAATTTCTGCAGCCTCCGGGGCTGTTTTGTCTCCGGAAAGAAAGGCGTCTATTTCTTCAAACAAAACCTCGCTGATCACTCTATTGTTTATGCTCTGGCTTACATACATATGCTCTGCCATAAACCGAAGAGCGTCCTTTTCCTGTTTGGTGACAGCATCCCACATATATTGGGCCCTCTGGCCATGGGGCTTGTCCAGATACGCCTCAAAGCAGTCTTTTCTCACTGGGAAGCCGCGGCCGCTTTCCCCGTACCAGCTCTGCTCCGCTTCTGATAAAAGGTATTCTATAAAAGCCCAGGCGCCGTCCTTGCACTGGGAGTTGCTGTAGATGGCGAGCTGCTGTCTGGGATCCAGCACATGAAAGGGGCTGCCGTCAGTGGTGGGATAGCCTACACTTTTTGCCTGACCTTGATATTTCGCGGCGGTGGTGTGGTAGTCGTAGGGGGAGTAATAGGAGGCAAACCGTATCAAAAATTCCCCGGAGGTAAAGGCGTTTATTTCATCGTCCTGGTAAGTGACTTTGGGATAGTTGATTTGATCAGAATCCTGCAGGTGCAGGGTTCCCATCTGCTCCAGCAGGCGGATAAATTCCTCACTGTCAAAGCTGCAGGTTTTCTCCTCCCAATCAATAAAGTCGTCCAGGCAGGCTGTGGTGAGAATCCGGAATACATTGGAATATTGATAGTATTCCAATGGACGGCTTTCCGGATAGTCCTCTTCCAGGGCAAAAAAATCCTCCGTTGTCCAGCCCTGTGCAGAGAGATTTTCTGCCCGGCAGTCCAGCGTATAAAAATTGAAGCTGACCACAGCGCCGCAGAAACGATCCCCCACAAATCCAGCCTCCCAGACGGCAGGCAGCAGATCCTCCCTTGACACCACACTGCTGTTTTCAAAATAAGGCTCCAAATCCTCCAAAAGCCCCTTTCCCGCCAGAAGCTCGGGGGTAATCCATTGAATATCTAAAAGGTCCGGAATCTGCCCGCTGCCGTACATCATGGCTTCCTCCAGCATGCCGGTGTCATAGGTGATAAGCTCCACGCTGTATTCCCTGCTGTTTCTGTTAAAGCCAAGCACTAAGCGATCCATGTCCGCATAGGGCGAAACGCCGAGAAGCACAGTCTGCTTCTGCGGAAGGTAAGCCTGATCCACATAAACAATTCTGGCACTTTCCGCCACAGAGGAGCGCCAATCATACAAAAGCACTTCAAGATCTGCAAGATCAGAACTTTGCCAGTCTGCAAAACGGATATCCTCCACACAGGAGCCGTCTATATTGATATTGGCGTCCTGCCAGTCAAGGAGCAGCTCCCCCTGGCTGCTTTCGGGGTCGTAACGCCAAAGACTGCGGCTGGTGGAGAGCAGAATTCCCTGCTCGTAGCCGCTGAAAAGGGCATAATTGCCGTGGGGAATATCCAGAAAATCCGTCATTTTTCTGGTTTCTGCCGCACCGAAATAGCCTCTTTCCATGTCTGCCCTCTGCAAAAGCATGATATCATCTACGCTTTGGTAATCCTGCTGCCACAGATAGGATGCTCCGTCCTGCCCTGTGACAAGCGCCCCCTGGGAAAGCTCTGTGGGGGAGGCGCCTATATACTCCCCGGCAGTGTTGAAAAAATAACCTATGCCATTGCTTTGGTCCAGCAAAAGGACATTTCCGCTGGAATCCGCAAAGCCCTTGGTCAGATAGGCCGGAGAGGGAACCTGCAGGGCTGAGGCGGGAAAATAATTACAGTAAAGAATTTCTCCGGCAGCGCTTTGCTTCTGCAGATAAAGGCTTTCATCGGACAGACGCATGCCAAACAGGTACAAATTGTCATCCCTGTCGGTGAAAAACAGATAGAGATATTCCTCTTCTGCGTCTGTCTGCTTCAAAACCGCAGGCTGTGTGCCCGCGTCTATTGGGGCCTGCTGCAGAAAAGACTGCATATTTTCCGACCCTTCTGGAGTAAGGTATTCCCGGTATATTAAAGTATCCTCCACCCAGCAATAAGCATTGATGGGGTCAAAGGGTGCTTTCACCTGTACAAATTCTGCAGTGGGAACCAGAATGCCGGAGGGCTTTATGGGGCTGTTGTCCGAAGGGGAGCTATCCCCGCCCTTTTGGCCACAGCCAAAGAGACAGAAAAGCAAAAGGAAAAGACAGCTGCCTAAAATTCTTTTTTTCATATTTCCTCCAATCCGCCGTAAAAGTACCATGGTACTTTTATAATTATAGTATAAGGAAGGATGGAGCGCTTCGCAACTATATTCTGGTGCAGACAGAAAATGAATGTGGTATAATCCCTGTAAAGATGCTGTCAGCTTTTAGCCAGACAAAGCGATAAGGAGGATGAAGCTATGCTGCCCCAGCCTTTTTTGGATAGAATGAAGGGTTTGCTTGGAGAGGAATATGAGGCGTTTGTAAAAAGCCTTACACAGGAAAGCTGTCAGGCCCTGCGTGTGAACCCAGCAAAGGTGGATCGGGAGAGTCTTCCCTTTCACCTGACGCCTGTCCCCTGGGCAGAGGGAGGCTATTATTATGAGAAAGAGGATCAGCCGGGGAAGCATCCCCTCCACGAGGCCGGGGCCTATTACATTCAGGAGCCCAGCGCCATGGCGCCTGCACCACTTCTTGCACTGCAGCCGGGGGAGAGGGTGCTTGACCTGTGCGCTGCTCCCGGGGGGAAAAGCACACAGCTGGCTGCCTGTCTTAAGGGAAAGGGCCTTTTGGTGTGCAATGAGGTTCATCCTGGCAGAGCCAGAATTTTGTCGGAAAATATAGAAAGAATGGGTGTGAAGAATGCCTGTGTCACCAATGAAGCCCCAGAGGCGCTCGCAAGGCTTTTCCCCGGATATTTTGACGCCATTTTGGTGGACGCTCCCTGTTCGGGGGAAGGGATGTTCCGAAAAAATGAGGAGGCCTGTGGGGAGTGGAGCCCGGAGAACGTGGAGCGCTGTGCCCGCCGTCAGGATGAGATTCTGGAACAGGCCGCCGAAATGCTTCGGCCTGGGGGCAGGATGGTCTATTCCACCTGCACCTTTGCGCCCCTGGAAAACGAGGGAAGCGTCAGCCGATTTTTAAAGAGGCATCCGGAATTTTCCATTGTGCCGGTGGTTCAGGAACGGTTTTGTCAGGGGGGCCAAAAGGAGACGGCCTGCCAGGGGAGGCCCCAGTGGATTGAAAACCCGGCTCCGGGACTGGAGGGCGCTTTGCGCCTGTGGCCCCATCATGTGAAAGGAGAGGGGCATTTTGCCGCCCTTCTGAAAAAGGCGGGAGAACTGGAGGAAGGACTGCGCCCGGAGGGGAGAAACGGTCTGGAAAAGGGCTTGCCGGAGAAGGAGCTTGGAGAGTGGACGGCCTTTCAGAGAGAATTTTTGAAATGGTCTTTTTCCGGGAAGTATTTGAAATTCGGAGATCAGCTTTATCTTGCGCCTGGGGAGCTGCCAAGCCTTAAGG
>NZ_CEWDFQ010000125.1:0-8167 GCF_982438285.1 Acetatifactor sp.
TGTATGCTATACTGAATTCAGATACCAGCGAACATTCATTTTGGAGGGTTTTACATATGGCATTTGGAAAAATCACACCGAAACAGCAGGAGATTCTTGATTATATCAAACAGGAAATTTTAAACAAGGGCTATCCGCCCACTGTTCGGGAAATCTGCGAAACCGTCAATTTAAAGTCCACCTCTTCCGTGCATTCTCACTTGGAAACACTGGAAAAGAACGGTTACATCCGCAGAGACCCTACAAAACCCCGTGCAATCGAAATTTGTGACGATAATTTTCAGATGCTCCGCAGGGAAATGGTGAGTCTGCCTATTATAGGAAATGTGGCGGCTGGCCAGCCTATTTTGGCGGAAGAGAATATCGAGGATTATTTTCCAGTTCCTGCAGAGGTTGTTCCTAAAGGAGAGTCCTTTATATTAAATGTTCGAGGCGATTCCATGATCAATGCAGGCATTTTAAATGGAGACCGTGTTTTGGTGCACTGTGCCTCTGATGCCCACAATGGTCAGATTGTTGTTGCACTGATTGATGATTCTGCCACTGTAAAAACTTTCTATAAGGAAGACGGACATATCCGTCTCCAGCCTGAAAACGATTCTATGGCGCCTATCATTGTGGACGACTGCCAGATACTGGGTGTGGTTTTTGGCATTTTCCGTTTTTACCGATAACACAAAGGACGGCCGGTCATTTGCTGACAGTCTCCTGCCGCTTTGACCGTGCCGCCTCATAATTTTTAGCATGCGTTTTTCTTTGCTTTTATCGAAACCTTACGTCCATATATGCTATGATCTCTTCCACGCATCTGTCAAACCCAAGTTTCGAGCTGTTTAGACATAAATCATAATTTCTGGCGTCTGTCCATTCTCTGCCTGTGTGATATTTGTAATATTCTGCCCGGTGTTTGTCCGTTTTCAAAATGAAACGCTCTAATTCCCTTGGGCTCATGCTGTGCTTTTTGGCAGCCTGCTCTATACAGAATTCCATAGGCGCATGTACAAATACGCTTAATACATTATCACATTCCTTCAGGACATAATCTGCACACCTGCCTATAATAACGCAGGACTCCTCTTCTGCCAGCTCACGAATGATTTTTGCCTGGTAATTAAAGAGATTGTCGGTGGAAGTAAAATCATCGCTCTCCGGCGGAATCAGTTCGCCGTTGTAGGCACTCTTGGCAATACGGAATAGTTTTGTACTCTTTATTTTTTCATCCGCATTTACAAAAAGAGCCTCATTGATACCACTCTCATCGCTGGCCAGCTTCATCAGCTCCTTATCATAATAGTGAATGCCAAGTCTGTCTGCAAGCATCTCTCCAACGGTCCGTCCACCGCTTCCATATTGCCTTGCTATTGTAATCACTATATTTCCCATGGCTCTTTCCTCCTACTCCCCGAGATATGCCTTCTTAATAGATACGTTGTTCAGAAGATCGCCTGCCGCTCCTTCAAGTACAATTTTTCCCGTTTCCAAAACATAGGCCCTATCTGCAATGGAAAGTGCTTTTTTGGCATTTTGCTCCACCAGAAGGACTGTGGTGCCGCTCTTGCTGACCTCTTTTATAATATCGAATATTTCATTCACGAGAATGGGGGACAGTCCCATAGAAGGCTCGTCCATCAAAATAAGCTTTGGATGTGACATCAGCGCCCGTCCGATGGCAAGCATTTGCTGCTCTCCGCCGCTCAATGTTCCCGCCAGCTGATTCTGACGCTCCTCAAGGCGTGGGAAACGGTCAAATATCATTTTCAGCGTCTCTTCGATTTCCTCCTTATCCTTGCGTGTATAGGCTCCCATTTTCAAATTCTGAAGAACGGAAAGCTGGGCAAACACTCTTCTTCCCTCGGGTACATGGGCCATACCCATGGACACAATTTTGTGCCCCGGAATTTTTACAATGTCCGCTCCCTCAAAGACCACGCTTCCTGACCGGGGAGACAGCAAGCCGGAAACTGTATGCAGAATTGTAGTCTTTCCCGCTCCGTTTGCTCCGATCAAGGCAATAACCTCTCCCTCGTTTACGTGAAAGGAAACCCCTTTAATCGCCTGAATGATGCCATAATATACTTTTAAATCCTTAACTTCCAACATTGCCATAACGTGTCCTCCTATTCCCCCAGATAAGCCTTGATTACTTCCGGATCGTTCAGCACTTCGCTTGTATTTCCCTGGCAGAGAACGCGCCCGAAATTCAGCACCGTAAGCTCTTCACAGATGCCGCTTACCAGCTTCATATCATGCTCAATGAGTAAAATAGTCATATCAAAATGATCCCGGACAAAACGAATGGTATCCATCAGCTCCTGCGTCTCATTGGGATTCATACCCGCAGCAGGCTCATCCAGCAGCAAAAGCTTTGGCTTTGTAGCCAATGCCCTGGCAATCTCCAGCTTGCGCTGCTTGCCATAGGGAAGATTGGACGCAAGGGTATCTGCCTCTCCCTCAAGTCCGAAAACCTTCAAAAGCTCCAGCGCCTCCTCTTTCATCTGCTTCTCAATCTTATAATAAACAGGAAAACGCAGAATCCCCATAAGGGTATTGTATTTCAAATGATTGTGGAGACCTACCTTAACATTGTCGATTACGGATAAATCTTTAAAAAGACGAATGTTTTGAAAGGTTCTGGCAATTCCTTCCCTGTTGATCTCTATTGTTTTACGGCCTGTAATATCCTTGCCATCCAGAGTAATAATGCCCTGATCCGGTTTATAGACACCTGTAAGCAAATTAAAAACCGTAGTTTTCCCCGCACCGTTTGGTCCGATCAGTCCATACAGACAGCCTTTTTTGATCTCCACATTAAAATCATCCACAGCTCTAAGTCCGCCAAAGGAGATACTCAAATTTTTCACCTCAAGTAATGCCATAGCTACTCAGCCTCCTTTGCCGTCTTTTTCAGTCTCAGTTTATAGGCAGCCTTCTCCCGCCATGCAATCGCCTTTGGAGCCCAGTTAAACAGCATCATTGCAATCAGAACAATGGCATAAATCAGCATACGGTAATTATTCAGTCCGCGCAGAAGCTCCGGCAGCAACGTCAGCACCACTGCAGATATCACCGAACCTCTGATATTTCCGATGCCGCCCAGCACCACAAATACCAGTATCATAATAGACATATTATAACCGAAATTTTTGGTAGTTGCCTGTAAAGAGGAAATATTGTGGGCATACAATACACCTGCCACTCCCGCAAGGGCAGCGGAAATGGAAAATGCCATAAGCTTATATTTCGTAATATTGATGCCAACGGACTCCGCTGCAATGGTATTGTCACGAATGGCCATAATGGCGCGCCCGTCCCTGGAATGCACCAGATTCAACACAATAAATAGAGTAATTAACAGCAGAATAACACCTACGGTAAAGGAGGAATCACTGGGAGTTCCGGTAATTCCCTGGGCTCCTTTTATGATGATCGTTCCATTCTCCGACAGATTCAGATCCATGGAGCTGGTAAAAGAAAAATGTAAACCTCTTTCATCTACGCCTACATAAAGTATATTGATGATATTCTTTATGATTTCTCCAAAGGCAAGTGTGACAATAGCCAGATAATCTCCCTTCAGTCTCAGAACAGGAATCCCGATCAAAATACCGAAAATTCCAGCGCTGGCCGCCCCAATCAATATAGCGATAAAAAACCGGACACCGGATAAAGGAATCGCCTCCTGCATACATTTCGAAAAGAACGCACTGGTAAAAGCTCCTACACACATAAATCCCGCGTGTCCCAGACTCAGCTCGCCAAGAACCCCCACAGTAAGGTTTAAGGATACCGCCAAAATGGCATACGAGCACAGCGGCACCAGCAGGCCTTGTATCAGACTGCTTAAACTGCCGGCCGAAATCAATATCTGAATGATAATATAAGCGGCAAGCACGATTCCGTAAGTAATAAGATTGCTTCTCAGGGTTTTGCTCATTTTAATTTTTTTGTTTGTCTTTAATTTCTTTTCCATATGCTCTTCCCTAAACCTTTTCCTGAATGTTTTTGCCGAGGAGACCCGAAGGCTTTATAAGCAATACAAGAATCAGAACGGCAAAAACGATTGCATCCGCCATCTGAGAGGAAATATATGCCTTGCTGAAAATCTCAATAATACCTAACAGAATTCCGCCGATAAACGCTCCCGGAATAGAACCGATACCGCCGAATACCGCAGCCACAAACGCCTTTATGCCCGGCATGGAACCGGTATAGGGAGTTAAGGACGGATATGCCGAACAAAGAAGCACTCCCGCAATAGCGGCCAATGCAGAACCAATGGCAAAGGTAAGCGCTATGGTTCCGTCTACATTAATACCCATAAGCTGCGCAGCTCCCTTATCTTCGGAAACCGCAAGCATCGCCTGTCCGGCCTTGGTTTTATTGATAAAAAGCATCAGACCAACCATAATGACAATACAAGATAAAATAGTGACAATGGTCTCTCCCGTAATATTGATCTGACCGTCTGCAAGCTTGATGGACTCCATAGGCACTACGGAGGTAAAGGATTTTGTATCTGCGCCAAAAATCAACAACGCTAAATTTTGAAGCAGATAGCTTACACCGATGGCGGTAATCAGTACTGCCAGCGGAGAAGCCGCCTTCCGCAGAGGCTTATATGCAATTTTTTCAATCACCATCCCCAGCACAGTACACACAATAACAGCAGCAGGAACGCCGATAAGAGGCGATAGGCCCATCGTGCTGCATATCGTATAGGTGGTGAAGGCTCCTATCATAATCACGTCCCCATGGGCAAAATTCAGCATCTTGGCGATACCATAAACCATGGTATATCCCAGCGCAATCAGTGCGTACACGCTGCCAAGGCTGATGCCGTTGATTAAATAAGTAACAAAACTCATAAGTACCTCCCGTTAGTGTCTTAACATATACTTATCACGCAATATTCAGTATAACAGATGCGTCCAAACCTGGCAAGCAGATTCATTTTGTTTAAAAAGAAGGGCTGCCTTATACGGCAACCCTCTCTGGTTCAAACATCATTACATTGCTGTGTAAGTGCCATTTACAATTTTTACAGCCTTGGGCTCCTTGTTCGGCTCGCCATCCGCCGTCCAGCTCATGCCAGAACCGGTCAGGCCGTCTATGGTAATCTGAGTCATTGCGCTCTTTAAGCCTTCGCAGATATCGGATACGCTCATATCGGGAGTAACGCCGCTCTGCTCAATCGCCGCCTTGATTGCATACACTGCATCATAGGCATCTGCCGCAAACTGATTGGGAATGCCGCCGAATTTCTCCTCGTAGGTGGAAACAAAATTCTGTGTCAGTTCATCCTCTGCATCTGCCGCAAAAGGTGTCAACAGCATAACGCCTTCCGCCAGGCTCTGATCAAAGTTAGTAACGCTCAAAATGCCATCCATACCATCGCAGCTGAAGAAAGCAGGTGCATAACCCATGCTGTCTGCCTGGGTCAAAATCAGGGAAGACTCCTGATAGTAGATAGGCAGGAACACCAAATCCGCTCCTGCATCCTTAGCCTTCTGAAGCTGTACGGAAAAATCAGTCTTGTTGTCTGCAGTAAATGCCTCCGCTGCCACAATCTCAAAGCTCTGGTTCTCAGCCTCCTGAGCAAAGCTTTCATAAATGCCGGTGGAGTATACGCTGGAGCTGTCATAGATCACAGCTACTTTTTCTGCAAGCGCATTTTCTCCGATATATTGTGCAGATGCAGCACCCTGGTTAGGGTCAGAGAAGCAGACGCGGAAGCAGTTGTCATACTGTGTACATTCTACAGCAGAGCCTGAAGGCGTCAGCTGGAACATATTGTCTTCCATTGTCTTTTCCGTTACCGCGATGGAAGGGCCGCTGGTCACTGCGCCCACAATTATCTGCGCGCCCCAGTCCTTCAAAACATTATAAGCGTTTACAGCCTTCTCAGCATCAGACTCGTCGTCCTGAAAATTCAGCTCAAAGGTATATCCATTTACGCCGCCTGCCGCATTGATTTCATCAACGGCCATCTGTGCAGCATTGTTTACTGCCATGCCATATACTGCATTGTCTCCGGTGAGAGGCCCCATGCCGCCAATCTTAAAAGTGCCGGCGGAAGCGCCTTCCGAAGCCGCTTCTGTTCCCTCTGCAGCACTCGCGCTTTCATTGGAAGCTGAGCTTTCTGAAACGCCTGCGTCCTGCTCCTGCGTACCGCAGCCTGCCATAGCCAAAACCATTGCAGAAACTACCGCAGTGCTTACTAACTTGTGAAATTTCTTCATAATAGTTCCCTCCTTTTTGCTCATAATTGTATACAGATATAATCTAATACAATTATTATTAGAATAATAACCTTTTGCCGTTTCCTTGCCAATAATAATTTCAAAAAACTCTATTTCATCCTGTATAAATATAACCACAAAGGGAAAAATAATCTTGAACGAATCAATGGAGGTTAACTAGAATGGGAAATAAATTCTTAGATGGCATTGCTCTTACGATTGCAATTATCGGTGCTGTAAACTGGGGATTAATCGGGCTTTTCCGCTTTGATCTGGTAGCATTTATCTTCGGCGATATGTCCTGGCTGTCCCGTATTGTTTACGTCATTGTAGGTCTCTGCGGCCTATATCTGCTCACCTTCTATATGAAGCTGGGAGATGGTGCAGATTCTTAGAAAATGAGGAAGATGTCTCTTAAGGCATCTTCCTTTTTGTACATACGTCCCTCTCTACAGGGAATCTGCATCCACTGTCTTTCCGTCTCTCCAAAGATGCTCCAGATCATAAAGCAGTCTGTTTTCCTTGTCAAAAATATGGACAATCACATCCCCAAAATCAAGCAAAACCCAGTTGGCGGTATCATACCCCTCCACCTGCTTTACCAAAAAGCCTGCTTTTCCCAGCTTCTCCTCCACATTGTCACAAAGCGCCTGTATCTGGCTGCGGTTGCTTCCCCCCGCAATAATAAAATAATCGGCAATAATAGACACCTCACTGATATCAATCACTCTGATTTCCTCAGCCTTTTTATCTTCCAGGGCCTCCACGGCCAGTCTTGCCGCTGATTTCTTATTCTCCATTCTTCACCTCATTTCCGCGCATCTTCTGCGCATATCAACTTACAGTGTTTCCCATCTTATTACAATAATATTCGTATGTTTTCTCTGTCATGGGATCCATTTCCCCTCCCGTATCCCTTAGATACGCAAGGGTATCTTCCAGTATCATAACCAGCGCCCGATCCAGATCCTCAAATGCCATCCTGCGGATTTTGTCCAAATTAGGGGCCTGATTTCTGCCAGGCTCAATATAATCCGCTGTAAAGACAATTTTCTCCAAAAGGCTCATGCCAGGCCTTCCCGTAGTATGATTTAAAATAGCGTTGATTACATCCACATCATTTACATGGTATTTCTTCATGGCAAGGTAACTGCCCGCCTTTGCATGAAGCAGAAAGGGATTTCTCTTTTCTATTTCGCTGACCGCAATATTATGCTTCTCACAAATGGACAGCTTCTTTTCATCCGTAAGGCATTTCGCACAATCGTGCAGCAGTCCGGCCAGCTGTGCATTGCGGATAGATTCCCCGTAGCGCATGGCAAGGGCCGCCGCCGTATATTCCACTCCCAAAGTGTGCTCATACCGTCTGGCATCCAAGGTTTTTTCCATGGCCTTTCTGATTTTTCTGAAATTAATTTCCTTCATTCTTATAAAAACCTTTTTCCTCTATATAAGATATTACCCGGTCGGGAACAAGATAACGGATGCTTTTTCCGAAACGTATCCTCTCTCTGATTTCAGTGGAGGACAGCTCTATATTTCTGAAGGCAAACAGATGGATACGGGCTCCAAACGCTTTCGAAAGCTCCTGTTTTTTTGCCTCCATCTTTCCCATATCCGCATTCTCCCGCACAGCGGCAATGATCTGGCAGCTTTGAAAAAGGCGCTGGGGGCATTTCCAGCTTTCCATGGAAAAAAGGCAGTCCGCTCCCACAAGAAAGAAAAATTCCGTTTCTGGAAAGCTCTTTCCAAGCTCTTCCATGGTCTCATAGCTGTAGGTATATCCTCCCCGCCGGATTTCCAAGTCCAGACAACGCATTTTTTCGTTGCCGGAGACCGCCAGCTCCGCCATATGATAGCGTTCCTCCGGTGCAAGAATATCCTCCTGTTTTTTCATGTAGGAACAGGCAGTAGGTATCAGCCACATC
>NZ_CEWDFQ010000126.1:0-8164 GCF_982438285.1 Acetatifactor sp.
GTTTATTTTAACGAACACCGCCTCGCTGCTCTGGATGAAGTGCTGAACGATCAGGGGCGTACTATCGAAGGTGTACTGCGAAAATGTTTTGAGGAAACCTATGCGTCTCTCGTCCCGGAAGAAAAGCGTGAGGAAATCGAAGCACTGATCCGTCAGGAAGAAGCACAGGCACAGCGTGAGGCTGAAGCCGCCAGACGGTTTGCGGTGATCCATTTCCATGAGGACGGAGATGATTTTCATTTCACTTCCGATCTGCGAAATACGTTTTACAGCGCTGTCTATCGCTACCGGAACTTCCTGCAGGAGGATGTGGGGAAACTCACGCTGGATAGTCTGGCGGTTGCCTTCGGAGAGCATCAGCCCATCGATGACCTGACCTTCTCGATCCTATGTGATGCCATGGAGCATGATGAACGCATCACCGCTCTCCTGGAATTTGATTTTGATTCCGGCATCATCAGCGTGAAAGAGCAAGCTGATCCGGAGTGGCGCAGCTATCGGTTGAAAGATGTATCCACAGCGATCTACCGGGCAGAAAGGAGAAATGGCCTTTCCCTACAGACCAGAGAGCAGATCTTTGAAGATGCGCTCCATGGCCAAGAGATCCAGCAGAAGGAGACAGAAGAAACAACGCCACAGATCCAGGGAATGTGATGCAAGAAAGAACGCCCCGGTGAGCCGCCTGTCGGCCCCGTGTTGCGGTTTTGTGGGCGAGGTCGAGGAAGTATCCCTCCCTGCCGGTTTGCGAGGCGTTTGCGGCCCGTGCGAAGGCGGGCTCCGCCCATGGAAAAGCAACGGTTCCCCGTGCGGATACAGGGTCGAAAATCAAGCAGGAGAAAGGGACGGTGCCGTGGATCGGCCCCGCCCCAGCTCACTGCGTCCGGCAGAGCCGGCCGCTTCAAGGCATTCCGCCGCTTCTGAAAGAAATGGCATTACGGTGCCGGATTTGGAGCAAAAGGTTCCTGGACAGGTGCTTCAACTCCCGCAAGGCCCAGAAGTTTCAACGAATGATGCGGTGCTTTGGTAGGTTCCTATAAATAAGAAGGAGGATTTCAGACATGCAGGCTACAGAAGTAGAAAAGAAAGAAATCAAACGCCGCTTCCAGCTCTGGATCAGACCGTCCACCCTGGAGCTGGCGGACGCTCTCTATGAAAAAGACAACTGCGACAGCAGGAGTGAATTCATCGAAAAAGCTGTCATTTTTTATGCGGGATATCTTTCCACAGAGGACAACAAAACCTATCTCCCCAATATCGTTACCTCCACACTGAAAAGCATTGTGGCGGAGAGTGATCATCGGCAGAACCGGATGATTTTTAAGCTGGCCGTGGAGATGGCTGTCATGATGAATGTGGTCGCAGCGAATAACAATATCGATCCAGTGTCACTGGAACGCTTGCGGGGAGAATGTGTTAAGGAGGTCAAAAGGCTGAATGGCTCCTTCTCTTTTGATGATGCGGTGAGCTGGCAGAAAGGATGGGAAGACAATGAATGATAAGAAAATCTATGAAATACTCAAACAGATTCAAAACAGTTTGCTTGAAATGGATGAATGTATCGGACAGCTCATAGCTCAGATTCAAAATGAGGAATCTACGCAAGGCAGCTATGTGATGGAACGGTCACTTTCTGTTATGCCTGCTTATTTCAAAGGCAAAAAACCTCTCGCAATCCTTTATCCGAATGGTACGGAAGTAGAAGTCCACACATGGAAACAAGTGGCCTCTCAGCTCATGCGTGGTTGTGCGGAGGATGAACTCATGGCGGCAAGGCTGGAGGATCTCAGTGGTAAAGTCTTTGGCCGAGATAGAATTATCCTTGGAAAAACGGAAGAAGGAATGGATGTGCCTTTGAAGATCCAGGATGACATCTATCTGGAGACAAAGTTTGATACCGAGTCTCTGCTCAAAGTGATCACCAATAGAATCTTTGATCCTATTGGGTATGATTACAGCGGTATTCGCTTGAAGGTTATTGATCCGGCGATGCAGAATTGGCTGGAACAACCAAAAAATGAAGAAACGTTGACAGAGGAACCAGATGCAGATGAAGTTGAGGACACAGGATTTTCTCAGATGATGTAATCGGCGATACGCTAAAATGGAAGGAGGGTTCCCATGGCTCGTCTGGTTACAAAGTTCAAGTACCTGAAACCAGATCAGGAAAAGCCCATCGGCGGGTATGTCACTTATATCGCCACCCGTGAAGGTGTGGAGAAGATCGATGAGTCTTTCAAGCTGGCTCCGGCAACAGTGAAACAACAAAAGCTCATTGAAAAGATCCTGCGGGATTTTCCGGATAGCGCCACGATGCTGGAATACGAGGACTACCAGAGAGAAAAGACCGTGGGAGCTGCCTCTGAATTCATCACCCGTGCCATTGAGGATAATGCCCAAGAGATCCTGAACCAGAAAACCTATGCCGACTACATCGGCACCCGGCCCGGTGCGGAACGGTTCGGCAGCCATGGGCTGTTCACGGATGATGGTGTCCAGGTAAAGCTGAAAGAGGTATCCCAGGAGCTGAACGCTCATCAGGGAAATGTGTGGACGCTCATTGTTTCTCTGCGCCGGGAGGATGCGGAGCGCCTCGGTTTCAATACCGGCGTCCGGTGGAGGAATATGCTCCGGACGCAGACACAGGCTCTGGCCGACAGCCTGAAGATCCCCATGGATCATCTGAAATGGTACGCTGCCTTTCACAATGAGAGCCATCATCCCCACATCCATCTGCTGGCGTACTCTACTGTAGAGAAGGAAGGGTTCCTTACCAAACAGGGTGTGTCAAAGATGCGCTCTTCCCTGGCCAAAGATATCTTTGAGCAGGATCTGCTCTGCATTTATGAAAAGCAGACGGTTCAAAGAGATGAACTGCGCCTGCACAGTAAGGAGCTGATCGCAGAGATTGTCTCCCGCATCAATGCCGGAACCTATGACAATCCTAAGGTGGAAGAACTGCTCCTGCGTTTGGCTGACCGGCTTTCTAAAACTAAAGGGAAAAAGGTCTATGGCTACCTGAAAGCGGATGTGAAAGCATTGGTGGATGCCATCGTGGATGAGTTGGCTGCAGATGAAAAGATCGCTGCTCTTTATAATCTGTGGTACGAGCAGAAAGAAGAAGCGCTCCAGGTCTATACAGAAGCACTTCCACAGCGAGTGCAACTCTCGCAAAATAAAGAATTTAAGCCGATCAAGAATGCAGTGATCCAGGAGGCCCTGGGCCTTCATGCTGATCGGCAGGATGTGGAGGAACCGGCCCAGGTCGATGCTCCCGATCCGGAAATGCCAGAAACTCTGGAATCAGATTCTCAGGCAGGCGATCCCATAGAGCCAGATCCGCCTCCCGGCTTTCGTTCTTACTCTGGCGGCTGGGGCTGGAAGAAGGATACTTGGTGGACGAATGAATATAAAGCGGCCCGTGCCTTCCTCTATGGCACCAAGACATCCAAACCGGATTTTGAACAGGCCCTGGTCGGTCTGAAGGAAGAAGCTCTGCGTGGCAACGGTTTTGCTATGCATGATCTTGGCAAAATGGTTCTGGCCGGTCTTGGATGTAAGAAGGATGAAGAACAGGCACAAGAATGGTTTCGGAAAGCCTTCTCTGCTTTCTGCGCCAGAGAGCCAAAGGAGGAAAAGCCAGGGTATCTCCGATACCGGATCGGCAAGATGTACGCCTTCGGCTATGGTGTGGATCAGGACTATCGGAAAGCCGCCGGGTGGTATGAGAAATCGGTTGCGGAGAGGAATCCCTTTGCCGCCTATGCTCTGGGAAGTCTTTATCACCGAGGCCAAGGCGTGGATCAGGATGAAGAAAAAGCGTTTGATCTGTTTACCATGGCGGCCGCAGACGAGGATAAGCCGAATGCCTACGATCAGTATGAGCTGGGCCGGATGTGCCGGAATGGGATTGGCACTGCGCCGGATCAGGCGGCATCGGAGCAATGGTACAAGCAAGCGTATCAGGGATTCCTGAAGATCGAGCAAGATATGGCGGATGACAAGCTGTACTACCGTTTGGGCCAGATGAACCTTACCGGCACAGGAACAAAGAAAGATCCGGAGCAGGCCAGAATGTACTTTGAAAAGGCGGCGGAGCTTGGCAATGCCGATGCCATGTATGGCCTGGGAAAACTGTATTTGAGCAGAGATTTCTCTGGCCGGGATGTGAAAAAAGCAATCGACTATCTCATGGCTGCAGCGGGGAAAGGCCATGATTATGCCATGTACACTCTCGGCAAGTTGTTCCTGGAAGGAAAAGAGATCCCTAAGAATCCGGAGTACGCTCTGCGCTGGCTGGAAGAAGCCGTGGAGAAAGAGAATCCCTATGCGGAATACCTCTTGGGGAAAACATTGCTTCAAGGTGTGGATCTTCCCCAGGACATTCACCGTGCGGTTTCCCTTCTGGAAAAAGCAGCGGCACGCAGCAACCCTTATGCGGCGTATGCCTTGGGAAAAGCACTGCTGGAAGGAATCGTTCTTCTGCAGAATCTTCCAAGAGCCATGGAGCTGCTTACTTTCTCTGCGGATCAAGGATTCTCCGCAGCGCAGTATCTGCTGGGGAAGGTCTTCTCCAGTGGAGAGCTGCTCCCGAAGGACATCCCCAAGGCCATCCTCTATCTGACGATAGCCGCTGAGCAGGATCATGAGTACGCACAATATCTTCTCGGAAAACTCTATCTGGCCGATGAAGGTATCCCCAAGGATGCGAAAGCGGCGCTATATTGGTTTACCAGGGTAGCGGATCAGGGAAACGCCTTCGCTCAGTATCAACTCGGCAAGCTGTTTCTTTATGGCCGGGAGGTGGAACAGGACATGGAAAAAGCCATTTCCTATCTGACCGCCTCTGCCGATCAGGGAAATGTCTATGCTGCCCAGCTTCTCCAAAGCGTCCACAGCAACCGGAATTGGTCGGCGGCTCTGGGCAGCCTGCGGCTGTTGCAGCATTTGGCCCGGATCATCCAGAACCGGATCGAGGACGAGCGCAAAGGCGGTAAGGGAGGGATAGACCGAAAGCTGAAGCGCAAGATCGATGAAAAGAAACAGGCCCATGGTTTGAAACAGGGCTGAGGAAGGAGGTTTCATGGCTACAACCTATATTCACTTTACAGAAGAACAAAAAGATCAGGCTCGCCGCACGGATCTGCGGTCTTTCCTTCTCGGACAAGGTGAGAAGGTGGAACGATCCGGATCGGAATACAAATGGAACCATGGCGGAGAAAAAATCACGATCCGGGGGAATCTCTGGTTCAATCAATACAATCCGGAAGGCGGCGATGCGATTGCCTTTGCCAGAGCGTTTTATGGCCTCGACTTCCCGGAGGCCGTGAAGTTTCTCCTGGAGCAGCAAGGCGTTGTTGTCCTCCCACAAAAGGACGCACCAGCCAAGGAGAAAAAGCCCTTTGCCCTTCCAGAAAAGAATGAGGATATGCGGAGGGTTTATGCGTATCTTCTGAAAGCTCGGTTTCTGGATCGGGAGGTTGTGAATACCTTTGTCCGGGCTGGCCTGCTCTATGAAGATGCGGAGTATCACAATGCGGTCTTTGTGGGTGTGGACGAAAATGGGATTGCCCGTCATGCCCATAAGCGAGGCACCTATTCGGACAGCGGATTCAAGGGCAACGTGGACAGCAGCAATCCCGATTACAGCTTTCACTACATCGGGAAAAGCAACCGACTGTATGTGTTTGAGGCCCCGATTGATATGCTGTCCTATATTTCTCTGCATAAGGAGAACTGGCAGGAACACAGCTATGTGGCTCTCTGTTCCACAGCCACTTATGGAGCCACCCATATCCTGAAAATGAATCCGCAGATCGATACCGTGGTCACCTGCCTCGACCATGACAGCGCAGGCATTGAGGGAAACTATCGTCTGAAGGAAGAAATCCTGCGGCTTGGAACCTATACGGTCAGGGCGGAACAGCCCAGGTTTAAGGACTGGAATGAGGGCCTCAAAAGCGCCCATGGCTTGGAGGCGATCCCAGGAACCGAGCATCCGGGCATGGTTCGGATGAAAACGCTCTGCCAGGAGCTGGCCATCTCCTTTGCCGGTGACCGATGTCCCAAGTATCCGTTGGATGCGTTGCGGGAGCAATACCAAAAACTGAGGCAGCTCTCCCTGGAGCAGCCCAGGGATATCATCATGCAATCCTCTGAAATGGCGGGGATTGCTTTTTTATTGGGCCAGAAACAATTTGCCTCACTGGAGAAGTCCTACACCGTACAGCAATATGAGAAGATCCTGCTCCGTCTCTATGCGCCTCATCATGATAAGGTCGGCTACAAAGCCCGCATCGCTGAGATCGGGGAGCGCCTGGAGGCAATCGGTCAGGTTTTTCAGAAAAATGAGATTCTGCCGAAATCGGCACAGATGGAACAGATCAAGAATACGCTCTCCCTGGCAGTGGACTGCCTGCGGCTGGAGACTTACGTGGAGCGTGAGAAAATGGAAATGCAAAGGAGGGAATCATCATGCCAAACCGAATCCTCATCAATGGCAATGCAGCAATAAAAATCTGAATGAAAAGGAGTGATGAAGAAACCTGGAAAGCGTGTTGTCCTATGGATAATATTGCAACTTTAATTCTTGTAGCTGTGGTAATGCTTGGCGTCCTGGGCGGCGTCTCGTTGATTGCCCACATGTACACCCTCAACATCAAGAGCAAGACCGTTGGCAATGGCCAGCATGGTACTGCGAGGTGGGCCACAAAAGCGGAGATCCGGAAAACCTATAGGCACATCCCCTTTGAGCCGGAGCTGTGGCGGCAAGGCAAACATCTACCAAAAGATCAGGGAATTGTAGTGGGATGTACCAACTCCAAGGGCGGAACCACAGCCCTCATCGATACCGGCGATGTCCATGCCCTGATGATCGGTGCCGCCGGTGTCGGCAAAACTGCCTATTGGCTCTATCCCTGTATCGAATACGCCTGTGCCTCTGGTATGAGCTTTCTCTCAACCGACACCAAGGGCGATGTCATGCGAAACTATGGAACCATCGCCAAAGAGCATTATGGGTATCAGGTATCGGTAATTGATCTGAGAAATCCCACCCGGAGTAATGGCAACAATCTGCTCCATCTGGTAAACAAGTATATGGATCTGTATAAGGAAAATCCGAAGGAGCTGGTCTACAAAGCCCGCTGTGAGAAGTATGCCAAGATCATCAGTAAGACCATTATCCTCTCCGGAATGGATGCGGCCAGCTTTGGACAGAACGCCTATTTCTATGATGCGGCGGAAGGTCTGCTGACTGCGACCATCCTATTGGTCGCTGAGTTTTGTGAACCGGAGAAGCGTCACATCGTCTCTGTGTTCAAGATCATTCAGGAGCTGCTGGCTCCCTCGCAGAAAAAAGGAAAAAATCAGTTTCAGCAGCTCATGGAGCTTCTGCCGGATGACCACAAAGCCAAATGGTTTGCCGGAGCCGCTCTGAATACAGCTGAACAATCCATGGCCAGCGTCATGAGTACCGCTCTATCCAGATTGAATGCTTTTCTGGATTCCGAACTGGAACAGCTCCTATGCTTTGATACGGAGATTGATGCGGAAAAGTTCTGCCGGGAGAAGTGCGCTATCTTCCTGATCATGCCGGAGGAAAATCCCAATACCTTCTTCATGATCTCCTTGATCATCCAGCAGCTCTACCGGGAGATCCTGGCCGTGGCGGACGAGATGGGCGGAAAACTGAAAAATCGTTGTGTGTTTTACTGTGATGAATTCGGCACCCTTCCGAAAATTGAGAGCGCCGAGATGATGTTCTCAGCCTCTCGTTCTCGACGCCTTCAGATCGTGCCGGTGATCCAATCCTTTGCTCAGCTTGAAAAGAACTATGGCAAAGAAGGGGCGGAGATTATCGTGGATAATACCCAGCTTACCATCTTCGGCGGCTTTGCGCCTAATAGTTCCTCGGCGGAGGTGCTATCCAAGGCTCTGGGGAGCCGGACGGTCATGTCCGGATCGGTCAGCCGGGGGAAGAACGATCCGTCCCAATCCCTACAGATGATGGAACGGGCGCTCATGACACCGGATGAACTCAAGAGCATGCCAAAAGGTCAGTTTATTGTGATGAAGACCGGCTTCTATCCCATGAAGGTCAAGCTGAAGCTCTTCTTCAAATGGGGCATCCAGTTTGAAGAAGAATATGCTGTGGAGGAAAAGGGCA